>JBKQMK010000134.1:0-7892 GCA_052146735.1 Desulfomonilaceae bacterium
ATCGGACAAGGCCAGAAAACTTATCGTTCCTCTGGAAGTGACCTCAAGCAACCACCTTCAAGCCTTTGTCGACGTGCCGCTTAGGGTGCCCTTTTGAAAGAATTCGCTCTGTTTGAGTTTCACGTGCTACTCCATCAATATTCCAGTAGTGAAGCCGATTTGCAGTCTGGCCGCCGATCCAGAATAGGTGCGGCTCCCGATGGTGAACCGAAAGGGTGCGGCGAAGGTCTTGCTATGATCCGCGTTCTCGCGCAACCAGAACGCCATAGACGCGCGGACGGAACTTGCGGATAACTCAGATACCCCGACTCAGAAGATCCCGTATTTCGCGTCTCAGGTGCCTTATAAGCGATGTGTGGAAGGTGTGTTTGGTAATGTAACAGGGGACCGACAAGTGAGAAGCTCCGAGAGCGGGTACCGGCGAGTACACAAAATCCCGTGGGAGCGCCTCTGGCTGCTATCTATTTGTCCGTCCTAATATGAACATCTCGCTGAGGGAAGGGCATTTCGATTCCCTGTTTCTGGAATTCTTCATGGATAGCCCAGTTCAGTTGGTGAATTGTGCGCCCCTTCAGTTCTGGCAGATCGATCCAGCACAACAACTCAAATTCAAGAGCCGAATCGCCAAATCGTCGAAACCGAATACGCGGGGCGGGCGCGGGTAAGACTGTCTCAACCTGGTGAGCCACGCTTAGCAGGATTTCCTCGACCTTCTTTAGGTCGGAACCGTAAGCCACTCCCAGTTTAACGCGAATCCTGCATAATGGAATAGGGGCACTCTCGTTGATCATCTTCGTGTTTGCCATGACGGAGTTGGGAATCGATATGAGGATGTCATCCCTTGTTCGAATGCGTGTACTGCGAAACCCTACTTCGGCAACAGCACCACGTTCACCGTCACTGAGATCGATGTAGTCTCCAATCTTAAACGGACGATCAAGGATAATCATGAGAGTGCCAATGAGATTGGAGAGGGCTTCCCGACCTGCCAGCGCGACGGCAATGCCTCCAACGCCCAGTCCCGTGACGAGCGAGTAAGTTGGTAGGCCCAGACGAGAGCCAATCTGTATTATTGCAATGATTACGACGATAACTGTTAGGATCTTAAAACCGAGCCGTATGAGTTGAATATCCATGTTTCCACTAGCAAATCCACCCATCGTGATAATCAGGTCCGCAACTCGGTTGAGGAGTGCGCCTATAAACCATACGGCGCCCAGATAAATCACCAATGCCAGCACATAAGCTACGACGAGATATACATCCGGAGTTATGATATGCAGGCCGAAAACCATAAACCAGAGTCCTGCTTTGGCAAAAAGGATGAGAGTGACAGGCAAGATCAGGCCGAACGCATGGCGCTCCAGACGGGAATTAAACTTTCTGTCCAGGAAGGCGAATGTCTTGCGGCTATAGTGATAGATGAGCAAAACTATCCCCACTCCGATGAACAGATAGAGTGCCATCCCAATCCATTGCCACACGGCTTGCCCGTACATCTCTGTCCTGGCCCAATGTGGCAGCCGATCAATAATACCCATGGGAATAATTACACCGGCCGTGGAAACAAGCTGTTTGTAAAGCGCTCCACCTCCGGTTCCGGGTCTGTAGGGAAGATCTTCGACTTTGTAATAGAATGCTTCTGCGTTTCTGACTGTATCGCTACTGAACAGGAATCGTTCTGCTGACGATCCTTCCTTTACTGCCGCAATCGTGATCTCCGTATAGGGGATTGTCCAACTGGAAATCTTTTGAGCCTGAATCGTTTTCTCATCGGGAATATCCTCATCCGCAGGAATTTCAATGCGATCAAGTACTTCTTTCAGACAGAGGGCCGCAGAGAATCCGACAACATGACTAAGATATGGCGCCTCCTTCTCAAGATTCAGACATGCTATTGCAGGCTCAACGAGAGACTTTGCCTCGTCCCTATGGCCGGCTTTGAATGCTTCCACAGCCTTATTCATGCTATCTAGAAACGTTTTCAGCGTGTCTCTCGGGCTGGACCTGTCCGGGGGAGCCAGGGGATGAACGGCTTGGGCTGCTCCAGCAATGTTCGCGAAGACACACAACAACAGAAGACACAACATCGCCATGGAGTAACCTGCGGGCACAGCGACCGACAATGCAGAATTTCGGAGTGCGAGCCGGATTTCCGAGCTAGGGCTGAAAGTCGTCTTCCTGCACCAGCCATATCGATTGTAGCGAGGCCACAATTTAATCCCATTGCGATATTCATCATGACGGTGCGGATTTTGTAACAATTCATTCACTCCTTATCGCCGGCGTCTGCCAGCCTGCCGCCGCCCGCTTTCCAGAGATCATCCTTAATTCTTTTGCTCACTCCAGACTCCGTTGTCGTGTGAGAGCATACTATACTCTCGTATGCGTGGGGAACGCAAATAGAGGCTTCGCTATGACCCGCGTTCTCGCGCAACCAGAACGTCATGGACGTGCGGAGGCAATTTGCCAATAACTCTGACCACGAAAAGGGAAAATCGCGCAGATCGCGACTCAGGTCCCTTATAATTCGCGTCTGATTTTGCCTTGGATTAACATCATGCTTGACCCATGAGCATATGGCGAGGTACGCTCTAAAATACGGTTAAGTCACCTATTGCAGCACGGGTGGCAATTTTGCGTCCGTGGAATTTGATTCAGGGCAACGCAGCAGCTTATTTCGGGGCGGACGAACCAGTCCGGGACCGGTCATAGGGCCAAAGCCCCCCAAAATGGCAAGACAGCCGCATAATTCCGACTAAAGGAGCAGAGGATGTTTTCAGGAACCTTTACCGCCATAGTGACACCTTTCAAAGATGGCCAAGTGGATGAAGTGGCTTTCAAGAAACTGATCCGCTTCGGTATTGACGGAGGGGTCAGCGGATTCGTTCCGTGCGGCACAACCGGAGAATCCCCTGCTCTTAGCCACGAAGAGCACAACAGGGTCATCGAGCTTACAGTGAAGGAGGTGGCGGGCCAGGTCAAAGTGATCGCTGGGACCGGCTCAAACAGCACAGAAGAGGCCATTGCCCTTACCAAGCATGCCAAGGCAGTAGGGGCCGACGGGGCTTTGCTGGTTTCGCCATATTACAACAAGCCGACTCAAGAAGGGCTGTATCAACATTTTATGGCGGTTGCACAAGTTGTCGATATTCCCATCATTCTCTATAACATTCAAGGGCGAACCGCCGTCAATATAGAAAACCAGACTATGGAGCGCCTCGCCGGAATACCGAACATCGTCGGGGTCAAGGAGGCATCGGGTTCGATAATGCAGATGAGCGAGGTCATTAGGCTCTGTGGGTCCGCATTCGATGTCTTGTCGGGCGACGACCAGATGACGTTCCCTCTGATGGCGCTCGGCGGAAAGGGCGTTGTCTCGGTGGTGACCAATATCGTTCCGGAAAGAATGGTATCACTGGTGAACGCTATGCTGGCAGCCGACGTTGACAAGGCTCGGGCCAAGCACTTTGAACTATTCGAACTCTGTCAGGCGATGTTCCTGGAGACCAATCCGATTCCGGTCAAAGCCTCGCTTGGTCTCATGGGGAAGATTCAACCCGACTTCCGCCTTCCCCTGTGCCCACCGTCACAGACTAACCTGGGAAAATTGAAAACTGTGCTGGAGAAGTACGGAATCCTTTAGAACGGTGTTAAGAATGAAAATTGCTGTGAGCGGAGCCGCGGTTAGAATGGGCAAAAGGATCTTGCCCCTGAGTCACCATCATTCAGATGTTGAAATCTTAGGAGCGCTGGAATGACCCGATAATCCGGCTTTATTTACCGACCCCTCCGAATACCTTGCCGATCTAACCTCGACGGAACTGAGAAGAATGAAATCCGTCTCTCGCAAACGCTAAGGATGGCACTTGGAATCTGTAACTATCCTATTTTCCTGACTCACCACCGTGGCTGCTGGTAAGGCGAAAAGGGCATTTGTCTGCATCCTGCCAATAAAAACACACGGAAGCCTTTGCCCCGATAGGCTGGCGCACTTAGGAAGTGAAATGAGGATAACGGGCCTACCATAGTCAGGCTCACACCTCCGGCAAAAGCCAAGCTTACGTTTGACCGACTTGAGCACTATGAAGTATGCTCTGAAGAGGATCAAACGACCTTGCGGAACCAGGGGACAAGGACAATAGGGAGGCACAAATTATGTCCAAAGTGATGATCCATTCTACAACTTATGAGAGTGTTAGTGAGGCCGTTAACAAGGCATTTGAGCTCTTTCTTTTGAAATTGGACGGTAAAAGGGTCTTGATAAAGCCTAACGTACTGAGGGCTTCGGAGGCAAAAGAAGCCATTTGCACTAATCCCGCGGTGCTTCGTGCGGTAGTGGACAAGGTGGAAACAATGGGACCCGCTTCCATCGTAGTGGGGGACAACCCTGGAGTTTTCAGCTATGGGGCCAACGAGGAAAGCTTCAGAATGGCCGGCCTGATGGACGCGGCTAAAGGCTATTATCAGAATATTGGGAACGAATCCCGACAGGTTGCTTTTAATCCCGATTTCCTGCCTACGGTAAGCGTTTCCAGAATCGTTTTGGAATCAGACATCATCATCAGTCTGCCGAAATTCAAAACTCACGGCTTGACCGTCATGACAGGGGCAATCAAGAATAGCTACGGCATGCTGCCGGGGGCTCAGAAAGCCAACCTGCATAAAGCTGCAGGCAGCCCGCATCGCTTCCATGAAATGCTTGTGGACGTATTTAAGCTTCGGCCGCCCGACCTGTTCATCATGGACGCAGTGATTGGTATGGAGGGCAATGGTCCTGCTTCCCGAGATCTCAGAGAAATCGGCCTGATTCTCGCGTCCGACAGCGCTGTGGCTATGGATGCTGTGGTAGCGACCATGATGGGATGCGACCCGGGTCGGCTGAGATTCCTCCAGAAAGCAGAGGAAGCAGGTTTGGGAGACTACCACCTCAACACCATCGAGGTCATTGGGGAGTTGAAACAACTGACCGATTTCAAGCTCCCTCCGTTGGGTGGCGAGGCAATTCTGGGGAACAAGGCCATACAAGAGCTGATGCTTAGCAAAACCATTTTGCGGCCCCAGGCCGATCCGGAGTTGTGCACAGGCTGTGGAACCTGCATCGATCAATGTTCAGTGTCGGCTCTGTCGATGGTTGGCGACGTACCGCAGGTGGACGCGGACACATGTATAACGTGCTTTTGCTGCCAGGAGTTGTGCCCCGAGAAAGCACTCACTTTGAGATAGTGGCCCGGCAGCACGAAGAGCAGGACGGCGCGCATTTGGTGCCCACTGTGCGGGATTGCCTACCTCGTAATTCCGCGTGAAAGGAGTGATCATGGAACTGTTCTCGATTGATCGGGACAAGTGCAAACGTGACGGTCATTGCGTAGCGGAATGCCCGGCGGTCATCATTGAAATGAAAGGCAAAGAGTCATTTCCTTCCCCCGTTGACGGCGCTGCCGAACTCTGTATCAATTGCGGGCACTGTGTGTCTGTCTGCCCTCATGGCGCGATCTCGCTCAACACTATGAAGCCCGAGGATTGCCCACCGTTCCGGAAAGACCTTTTGATCACCCCGGAACAAGCAGAGCACCTCTTGAGGGCCCGGCGATCAATTCGTACTTACAAGCAAGAGCCTGTGGACCGGGCTACCCTGACCAGGTTGATTGATATAGCTCGATATGCGCCATCCGGCCATAACTCCCAACCCGTCCACTGGTTGGTAATCGATGGACGCGATGAAATGAAGAAGCTGGCCTCTATCGTGATTGACTGGCTGCGATTCATGATCGCGGATCATCCTGAAGTGGCAGAGCCAATGCATTTTGATCGTGCGGTTAAGGCGTGGGAAAGCGGGCGGGATCGGATACTCCGAGGCGCGCCCCATCTGATCGTGGCTCACGGACAGACGGCCTTTCCACCTGCTCAGGCAGCATGCATAATAGGTCTCACATATCTGGAACTGGCGGCGTTCTCCCTGGGGCTCGGAGCGTGCTGGGCAGGTTATTTCCATGCCGCTGCTAATGTCTATCGCCCAATGCAGCAGGCCCTGGCACTTCCCGAAGGTCACCAGACCTTCGGGGCCATGATGGTAGGCTATCCGAAATTCCAGTACCACAGGCTGCCTCTCAGAAATGAGGCGAGGATTACCTGGAAGGGGTAGAATTTTTTCCCAGGGGCTGTGGGAAAGCCGCTGTCGGAAAACTCGGTTCCGAGTTGCAATAGTGCCGGACGCGTCCGTCGATCTAAGATGAGGGAAATTTCATGTTTTTCGGAGACCTCCTGACAGCCATTTGGGGTCTTAGGATCAGTGGAATCTCTGGTCAGGAGTTAGAAGGGCGGTGAGATAGGAGAGGCCCGCGGTTCAACCTGGGCGTTACACGATAATACCTTTTCTGTCTGAAAGAGGAGAGCAATTTCATCAGACCAAGGTCAACCTGATCCAGTGCTTAGGGTGGGTAACTTACACTATTCGCTGGGAAGCGACTCCACCAACATGGCTTCGCTTTTACGTAGGCTCAAAGCCCGCCTTAGGCCACTGACTCCGATTTTCTCACCCGGTTAATCTTCGCCCTGCTCCGAATGTCTCACGTTCCAATCCGATTCTCCATCAGACCTGGTCTGGTTTGAATTCCTCTTCTTTCGTAATTCCCTCTCAGGCTTAGTGTAAGCTATTTTCACGCCTTTTCAGATCTTATCCAAAGAAAGCTCCGTTTCCATATGATTCTCTCCGTGCCTAGCCGCTCGTGCCTGCATCTTCCCTTCTTCTCTATATTTGAGGGGTGAGGGTTTCTGTTGAGGGATGACCTGATGAAAAGAAACACGTCATGCGCAAGAACTTGGCCAAAAAGGGCTCATATCAAAACCAGGCGGGCGAATCGGATTGATCGTGCTTTTCGCTTTCTTCTTTATCCATTTCTTCTTTCCCCTTCTTATATTTGAGGGGTTCGTGGGGAAATCATGAAGGGAATAGAAAACATGTGTGCGGGAAGGAGGAGCCGACAATGAAGCGTGCACAGGGGCTAAAGGCAAATCCCCCTTTCTAAAAGGGGAAAGGGGGATTTTGACAGTCAGGCGGAACCCCCTGCCAGGAGGGGGGTTCCCAGGTTGAACTCAAACCGGCCATTAGGGCCTTGTAATTCTCTAATCCAGTTGCGTTGCCAGAAAAATCGTCGCAGATCCTCTCTGAATCTTCAAACGGATGACCTTATTCTTCTTGGCCTCTGTAACTTCTTGGTTGAATGCTGACATATCGGATGCGGGCTTGCCATCAATTTCCAGGATCACATCGCCTTCCTGGAGTCCCATTTTGCTTCCCACGCCGTCAGGACTTACTTGTTTAATCGCAAGCCCCACGCCTTCTTTGAGACCCAGTTTTTCAGCCGCTGCCGCGGGGACCTTCTCGAGCGTGACTCCCAGGTCGGATGATGTAGCTCCGCCGCCTCCTCCCGGGCCGCTCGGTGTTTCAGCGAGGGCTTGGGCAGTGCGCTCGCTCACGGTGACAACCACATCAAAGCTCTTCTTGTCTCTGAAGACCGTCAGCTTTACCGTGGTTCCCGGTTTTTCCCCTCCAATGACGTTCTTCACCTCTGCAGCCCCTGCAACCATCTTCCCGTCAATCTTCGTGATCACATCACCGGCTTTGATTCCGGCCTTTTCAGCAGGGCTATCCGAAATGACTTGTGCAACAAGAGCCCCATTGGTATCGGCCAAACCGAAAGACTTAGCCAGGGATTCGTTAAGGTCCTGGATGTTCACACCCAGTAGACCTCTGGTCACCTTGCCACTCTTAATCAATTCATCCATAACGATCTTGATTGAGTTGGAAGGTATTGCGAAGCCGATTCCTTGATACCCACCGCTACGGCTTGCTATTGCGGTGGTAATTCCTATCACTTGACCCTCTATAT
>JBKQMK010000135.1:0-13750 GCA_052146735.1 Desulfomonilaceae bacterium
TGGTCAGCAACCCGTCGATGCGGGTTACCTGGTGGAAGCCTACGTTGCAGCGTCCGAGGTAAGCGACAAGTACAAGTACCTGGAACTGGCTCGACTTGCTTTTGAGTGGTTCCTTGGCCGAAACAGATTGAATGCTGCTCTTTACGATTTTGCCGACGGCTCTGTGGCGGACGGGATTGACTCCAACGGAATCAGTGCCAATCAGGGCGCTGAATCCGTAGTGTGCTACCTTCTTGCTGTCTTGGCTCTTTCCGAGCTCAAAGCTCAAAGGATTCAGGCTTCCAAGTGAGAACCTACCTATTTACACGCTGTCTGATTGATTGACGGTGAACGTCTCCAGACGGCTAGTCCCGCATCCAGCGCCCTTTGTATCTTTCTTTAGGTCGCCCTTGACGAGTGCTGCCTACGATGTTTGCCACTTGAAAAAGGAGACCCTTTGGGGTAGAAGCCCCGTGAACGGAGCTGGATGTCCTGCAGCCGGTATGCAAGACCTCCAACAGAATCAAAAGCATTTTTGTGCGCTGCCCGGCCGCGAATCAGATCGATTCGCGGGAACCGAAGCGCCCTAAGAATAGGGAAAAGGACTTTCGATGAGCGATGCAAGTCCCATAGTCATGATTTCAAGCTATCCGCCTCGTTTGTGTGGAATCGCGACTTTTGCTGAGGAAGCCAGAGAATTCATCCAGAAGGCCAACCCGGAAAGGGAAGTATTGGTTATAAGTCATACAGACGGCCAAGGAGAAGGAGTATTTCCCATTATTGACATGTCCCGGAGGGATTGGTGGAAGACTGTGGCGAGAAAAGTGTATCAACTGCGCCCGTACGCGGTCCATCTGGAACATGAATACGGCCTGTACGAGTACTATGACTCGAGAGGGCAGGGAGATGGAAACGAAGGATTCCTGGACTTGCTGGAGGCAATCAATGAATTTCCTACTATTGTCGAGCCGCACACGGTCCACGGTAGGCTGACGGATTTTGAGGCGAATTTCATTTACCAGATGTGCGAACGGGCAAGGGTAGTGCTGTTTAAGTGCCATTATCAGAAATGGCGATTGGACTGGAATTTCGTCGGGCGAGGATGGCGAACGCCGAGGAACGTCATGGTTGTGCCTCACGGTGCCAGGCCGGATAAGCGCTGGGGAATTGAGGATGTCCCAACCCTCAAGGAAGAGCTGGGCTTGGACAAGGTCCCATTCCTCGGTCTACACCTTGTGGGCATGGTCGGATGGATACAGTCAAACAAGCGATGGGATATCCTGACTTCCATGTGGGAAGACATTCATGCCGAAGTCCTTGATAGGTCCGGACACAACTGGGACCTTTTGGCCGCAGGATCCATGAGAGATCCCAACCACTTGCCCGACTACAATCATTACCGCGAACAATTGAAGGTCCTGGAGGGGAAGGGGCTTGCCCATTACTTTGAGTTCGTTCCACGTGGAGAAATATATTACAAGGTTATGGCTGTCTGCGATTTCATTGTCTTGCCCTCTACCGACGAGACCCAATCGGGAACCCTTGCTCGAATTATTGCGCTCAACAAACCATATATAACCACAGCCCCAATGGAGGGACTGACGGCTCAAACGTTGGAAAGCGGAGGCGGGCTGCTGTTCACCAACAAGGAAATGCTGAAGAACCAGGTAATTACGATGGCTTGCGACGAACAACTCCGACTGCGCCTGGGCGAAAACCTCAAGAAATATCTCGACGAGGTAGTTTCATGGGATTTGGTGGCCAATCAATACAACGAGGCCTACGAGTTGGCTCGGCAATCTGTGGCCACTGGACAAGCGGCTGAGCTACCACTCGAATTCTGATGAATGTGTCTGAGGACAGCTGTAATATGACATATGCGCCGGACAACCGTTATCGCGAACTATTCAGAAGGCATGAAGCCAACCCAATCCTCACCTATCGGGACTGGCCGTATCCTGTAAATTCGGTATTCAATCCGGGCGCAACTATGGTCAATGGCCAGTACCTGCTGTTGGTGAGGGTAGAAGACCGACGAGGATTCTCCCATTTGTGTGCGGCACGCAGCAGCAATGGGATTACGGACTGGACAATCGATCAAAGCCCCACGCTTGAACCTTGGCCCGAAAAATACCCCGAAGAAATTTGGGGAATAGAAGATCCTCGAGTGACATGGGTAGACGATGCAGGGCTCTGGGTCATAGCCTACACCGCCTATTCCCAAGCGGGACCGCTGGTGTCTCTCGCCACGACCGCTGACTTCAACAAATTCGAGAGGCTCGGCTCTGTAATGCCTCCAGAGGATAAAGACGCAGCCGTCTTTCCCGTAAAATTCAAAGGTCGATATGCGATGCTCCACCGGCCTGTTGCGATGTGCCCTGGAGCCGGAGCGCACATCTGGATTTCTTTTTCCCCGGACTTAAAACACTGGGGAGATCATCAGGTATTGATACCGGCAAAACGAGGCGGGTGGTGGGATGCCAACAAGATAGGGCTCGCGCCGCCTCCACTTCAAACCCCCGAGGGATGGCTGATCCTTTACCATGGGGTGCGTCAAACCGTAACAGGAAGCATTTACAGACTTGGACTGGCCCTGTTGGATCTTGACGACCCAACCCGCGTGCTCAGGCGATCCGACCGATGGGTTTTCGGGCCGGATGCCTCGTATGAGCGGGAAGGGGACGTGGGCGGCGTAGTATTTCCCTGCGGATGGATTGCCCAGGGAGATGAAATCAAGGTATACTATGGCGGGGCTGATACATGCGTAGCCCTAGCTACCGGTAATTTGAGCGATTTGTTGGAATTTATGAAAAGTTGTCCAGAGGGAAGTGGGTATGTCTAATTAAGTTCGGAGGCCAGGGAATGCGTCTAGCCATGTTGTCCCCCATCGCCTGGCGGACCCCTCCCCGGCACTACGGCCCTTGGGAAAGGGTGGTTTCGCTCTTGACCGAGGGGCTTGTTGCCCGAGGGGTCGATGTTACTCTGTTCGCAACGGCCGATTCAGCAACCAAAGGCAGGCTCCATTCTATCGTCTCCCAGCCTTATGAGGAGGACAAGAACCTTGATCCGAAGGTGTGGGAGTGTCTCCATGTGAGCGAAGTCTTCGACAATGCGGCCGAGTTTGATCTGATCCACAATCATTACGATTTCTTGCCTCTCACTTATTCGGGCCTTGTAGATACGCCGGTGGTAACGACAATCCACGGATTTTCGTCACCAAAAATCCTGCCCGTTTACAAGAAGTACAACGACAAAGCTTACTATGTGTCTATAAGCAACGCAGACCGGTCGTCCGAGCTTGATTATATTGCCAATGTGTACCACGGTATCGATCTTGAGAACTTCACGCTAAACGAGACCGGAGGAGAATACCTCTTGTTCTTCGGTCGCATTCACCCGGACAAAGGCGCCAGGGAGGCCATTGAGATTGCCAGGATGGCAGATAGGAACCTGATAATCGCCGGCATTATCCAGGATGAAAAATATTTTGAGACTGAGATCGCCCCACGGCTGGACGGCGATAGGGTGAAATACATAGGGAGCGTTGGTCCGGGCTTGCGAAACAGCCTTCTGGGAGAAGCCTGCGCTTTGTTGCATCCGATACAATTTGAAGAGCCTTTCGGTTTGTCCGTGGTCGAGAGCAATGCCTGCGGGACGCCGGTGATCGCCTTCAGACGCGGATCCATGCCGGAGATCATTCAAGATGGTGTCAACGGGTTCCTCGTTTCCGACGTCTCGCAAGCCGTGGAAGCTGTCGGGAAAATATCGGCACTATCGCGCAAGATTTGCAGAGAAGTGGTCGAAGAGCGGTTTTCCGTGGACCGCATGGTTGAGGATTACTTGAAAGTGTACGCTCAAGTGCTTGACGAAACCAAACGAGAAGATCACCGCCCCTGGGGGTACTACGAGGTGCTTTCTGACCTGCCGGATCACAAAGTCAAGCGCATCGTGGTTTTTCCGGGAAAGAGGCTGAGCCTCCAGCGGCATCAGCATCGTTTCGAGCACTGGACCATTGTGAAAGGCACGGCTGTGGTGACACGCGACACTCAGGAGATTCCTCTCAAAGCTGGAGAATCTGTGGACATCCTCTCGGGGGCAATTCACCGGGTATTTAATCCCGGTGGAGAAGAGTTGGTTTTCATAGAGGTTCAGATGGGGGACTACTTTGGTGAAGACGACATAGAGCGTCTGGAAGACGACTTCGGAAGGATTTGACAATCTCACATGGAGATCTCTACCAAAAGACCTGTTGTCCACCGCTTCGAAGGCAATCCCATTCTTACTAAAGAACAGGTCCCTTATACCGTGGAAACCGTGCACAACGCCGGAATGACCAAGGCCAATGGGCAATACATAATGGTTTTTCGGTCGCACCTTCGAAATGGCCGCTCTATATTGGGCGTGGCGAGAAGCGAAGACGGATTCCACTTCGAGGTTGATTCCCGGCCTTTTATGGTTCCGAGCTCTGAAGGAGTCTTCAGCGAATATGAAGAGTTCGGAATAGAGGATCCTAGAATCTGTGCGATAGACGGAGAATACCTTATTACCTACAGTGCCTATTCCAGACACGGCGTCAGAATCGGCCTCGCCAAGAGCGTGGATTTCCGATCAGTCGAGCGGATTGCGCTGATTACTCAAGCGGATTACAGGAACGTTGTCATTTTTCCTCAAAAATTTCATAGCCGCTTTGTTCGTCTGGATCGTCCCCATTCGGAAATCAGTCAGTGGTCTATTTGGATTTCATACTCCCCGGACCTCATCCACTGGGGTGATTCCAGAGTGATCATGAAACCTGTCCCTTACCACTGGGACCAAATGAAGATCGGTCCGGGAGCCACTCCTTTCCGGACTGACAAAGGATGGCTCCACATCTATCATGGTGTTTTTCAAACTATGGACGGGGCGATCTACAGGTTGGGAGCGGCTTTACATGATCTCGAAGACCCCGCGAAGATACTGGGAGTCGCGGACGAGTGGATTCTTCAACCCGAAGACCCTTGGGAGATTACCGGTTATGTCCACAACGTCGTGTTTACCTGCGGAGCAATCCCGGAAGACGACGGCACAGTGAAAATCTATTGGGGAGGAGCCGACACGGTAATGTGTGTGGGCACAGCTCTTATAGACGACTTAGTAAATCTCTGCGTGACCCATCCGCGATCAGCCTGCTGATCTTGATTTTGTTCAGGGCAAACCGGGGTTGATGGCCCCGGCCAACTTGAGAAGGGCACTGGCAACGCTCAAACGCCATGCTGCAATCACTCCCAGACCGGTCGGCCACTGCGTATTCCCGACGGCTCTGTCTCCGGAGCAGGACTCGTCAGCCAATTTCTGATAGTATTCTTTGGAGGGACTGGGGTTAGCAGGACCTGGTTCTGAAATTGGACAAGAGAACTCTCCGTGAATCAGGCCGCGTTGTGAGCCAATTCTCCTGGGAAACAGAGGATTGGATTGAAAGGATAGATACATGCTTTATGGTGTGATCATGGCAGGTGGAAGCGGTACCCGCTTCTGGCCGCAGAGCAGGAAGATAAGGCCCAAGCAATTATTAAGAATAGCCGGCGACCAAACCATGATAAGGGCGACTGTCGAAAGGCTTCTGCCGGAGATCCCGTTTGAGAGAATTATGGTAGTCACCGGTGTTTCCCACGCTGAGGAGATTAGAGCTGAATTACCGGAATTGGGCGAAAGAATGGTAATAGCCGAGCCTCAGGGGCGCAACACGGCCCCCTGTATTGCACTGGCCGCCTACAGGATTGCCAAAGAAGACCCAGATGCGGTTATGGCGGTTCTGCCGGCGGATCATCTGATAGGCAGGGAAGAGGAATTCCTGAAAGCCCTCCGGACCGCTGCTAAGGCGGCCTCGACTTCCGATTACCTGATTACCTTTGGAATCGTCCCCAACCGGCCGGAGACAGGGTACGGGTACATTGAACTTGGGCCGGAAGCCCTGAAAGTAAGGAACGCAAGTGTGTTCGAGGTCAAAGCTTTCGTGGAGAAACCCGATAGGCCGAGAGCGCAAACGTATTTAGCATCCGGCAAGTACATGTGGAACAGCGGGATGTTCATCTGGAAGGCATCCGCAATCATCCAAGCTTTCGAGAAGTATTGTCCATCCATCAGCCGAATCATAGGGGCCATTGTACAGGATCTGAACACCCCGCGTGAGGACGACGCTATTAGAGAAGCTTATGAGCGCGTTGAGAGCATCTCCATTGATTACGCAATAATGGAAAAAGCAGCCAACGTATTGGTACTCCCCATAGATGTGGAATGGAACGATGTCGGGAGCTGGGCGTCCCTACATGATGTCTGGGACAAGGATCACAATCGTAACGCGGTGAGAGGCGCTTTTCTCGCGCTTGATGCCGCAGGTTGCGTGGTATCCTCTCCGCACAAGCTCACGACTCTCATAGGCGTGGACGATCTCATAGTGGTGGACACTCCCGATGCCCTTTTGGTCTGCCGCAAAGACAGGGCGCAGGACGTCAAGGATCTTCAGGAAGCTCTTAAGCAGATAGGCTACGACAAGCTTCTCTAGGGGGTCTTGTGAGAAGACACCTTATCAGCTCAGTCCTGGTTTTCTTCCTCGCTTTTCCTAATCTATGCTTCCCGTGGTCCGGCCGGGTGGTGGGTGTCAGCGACGGCGATACCATCCGCGTTATGCACTCGGGGCGAGAGACCAAAATTCGGTTATTCGGCATCGACTGTCCCGAACGTGATCAGGCATTCGGCAACAAGGCCCGCCGCTTCACGGCTAACATGGTCTTCCGAAAGGTCGTTGAAGTTCAGGAGGTGGATAAAGACAGCTATGGCCGAACAGTAGGTTGGGTCTCTGTAGATGGCAAGTCGCTCAACAAGGAGCTTCTACGAGCTGGATTGGCTTGGTGGTATAGGTATTACGCGGAAAACGAGCGCGAATTGGAAAAGTTGGAGTCGGAAGCCAGAAAGAACAAAATCGGGTTGTGGTCGTCGCCGAATCCAATCCCTCCCTGGGAGTTTCGAAGAACTGAAAACCACTAAAGTATCCTCCTTGTGATGGGACGGAGTATGGCTCTTCTAATCGTGGCTGCTCTGGAAAACGAACTCCGGCTCCTCAAAGTCCAATTGGATGCTCATCCCTCAGGACAAGCCCCCGCACATCCTTATGACGTTGGTCACGCAGGCCGTACGCCTGTTTACCTGAGCGAAATCGGAGTAGGATTGACTTCCACAGCCTTAGCCCTGGGAGTGCTCGTCGCCACAATTTCTCCGTCTGAGATCATCATGGTCGGCTCGGCCGGTTCCTTGCCGGGTTCCGGACTTGAAGCCGGGAATTTAGCGGTAGCTTCATCGGAAGTGCTGTCGGAATTTGGTGTGTGTTCCGAAACAGGGATTGGCAGCGTGGAGACCCTCGGTATCCCAGGAGTGAAGCAGGAGATTGCTCTTGACCGGGAAATAGCCGACAATTTGGCAGAAGTAGCCATCTCGACCGCGGCCGTGCGCATGGGGCGATTCCTTACGGTAGTAGGCGTTTCCACTGACCTTGAGTTGGCAGAGGCCAGGGCAAACCGGTTTTCGGCGCTTGCGGAGAACATGGAAGGCTTTGCGCTGGCGCTTGCCGGCGAAAAGTTCCGGATAAAGGTTGGTGAAGTTCGAGGTGTGAGCAATCTTGCGGGGATACGCGATAAGACGAGGTGGGACCTTGATTTGGCTAACCAGCAGGCCCAGGCCGCTGTACTGAGTTATCTGAGGAGGCGGTTTTGATTCATCTCAACATCGGTTATTCACCTTGCCCGAATGACACGTACATTATGGCGGCTTTGGCACAAGACAAGGTTGACACACCTTTGACTTTCAACCCGCTCCTGACCGATGTCGAGACCCTTAATCAATTGGCCTTGGCAGAAAAACTGGAAGTGACGAAACTAAGCTTCATGGCCTTGGGCATGGTCAGGAACTCGTATGGTTTACTGTATGCCGGCGCGGCCCTGGGCCGAGGCTGCGGGCCATTGGTGGTAGCACGGCCCGGCGCAACACTTGCGGGTTTAGACCGCGGCCTGGTGGCAGCGCCTGGTGAACTTACCACGGCACGCCTGTTGCTGAGTCTTTATCTGGGCAAGCCACCCAGGTTCAGACAAATGCTATTCTCGGATATCATGCCTGCCGTGGCTCGCGGGGAGGCCGATTTCGGCCTTGTGATTCATGAGGGCCGGTTCACTTTCGCGGACCACGGACTGGAGGCACTCTTAGACCTGGGAAAATGGTGGGAGCAAGAAACGGGACGTCCTATTCCCCTAGGTGGAATAGCCATTCAGCGGGACTTGGGGTCCGATGTTGCCGGCATGGTTGATCAGGCCATCTACAGCTCACTGATGATGGCCAGGGCAAATCCGGCTGAAGCCATGAAATACGTACTGGCCTACGCTCAGGAGATGGATATGATCGTGGTCCAGCAACACATCGACCTATACGTGAATTCTTTTAGTTTCAACATCGGTGCCGAGGGGGAGGAAGCAGTGAAAACACTTTTTGCGAAGGCTGAAGAAGCCGGCTTGCTCCCCGGGTCGCCGCTTCCGCTGATGGCCCACGGGTCTTGAGAGCGAGAAATTGCTATCTTAAGGATTGTCCCGGACCCATAGTGCTTGCTTCAAGACCAAGCGGTGTAATACCAATTCGCTTTCATGCGAGTAGGCATGGCGGGCACGGAGGCCCGTCGCTACCACATTGGTAGGAGCCGGCGTCCCTGCCGGCCATAGCTAATATCACCTGTCTGATAGCGTATTTGCGTAACGCTGGCACAAATCCTCCGCGCTAATTCCTACAAGTTGTGTCAACAAAAGCCTGGTGCCCAGGAGGGTGCTAAGCTCAGTGGCACTTACCATCGGATCAACATCAGGTCCTGAGTGCCACGGATCTGGGCTTTGTCAGATCCGCGCTGGATTTAGCTGATTGTTCATCGTTTGATCGCGAGCTGGAATAAGACTGGCACAAAGCTGCCGCGAGAATTCCTACAATTTTTGTCAAAAAAAGCTTGCATTGCTCGACAGGCTCTGTCAACATATATCTGAATATATAGATATCAGCATAAAAGAGGAGGTGAAACACTTACCGGCAAGGACGGTTTCGAGCAAACCCCAACATTCAAAGACCTCGTTGCGCTGGCACCGAGGGCAACCTTCCCCAGAGGAGACTCACCGATGAATCAGGAAGCCAAGAAGAAGAAACTCATGCTGGTCTGTTCCCGAGACAGTCTCGACGGAGCTTATCCGTCGGCAGTACTGGCCATCAACGCGGTTCGGATCGGAATGGACGCGACGATCTACTACACCTTCAGTGGTCTAAACGTCATTCGCCAGGGCTTCGCTGCCAAGCTTAAATTCTATCCGTCGGGTCCATTGGGGGCGATACCCGGAATGGCGCAGTTAGCTACCGGAATTATGAAAAAGAAAATAGAAAAAGCCGAATTGCCCACACTAGAAGACCTTCTGGAAATGTGTCAGTTGGAAGGGGTCAAGCTCATAGGGTGCCACATGGCCATGAGCATGTTCGAGCTGGATTCCCAGGATTTTGTTCCAGGAGTGGATGTGGCCAATGCTGCCGACTTCCTGAAAATGGCCCAGGAGGCTGATATCACCTTGTTCACATGAGGGGGGGCCGGGTCTCTGTGGCGAAGTCAGGCTTTCCTGATCGTACCCAAGTACGACCTGCCCCTGACCTCGATGGTTCCCGATTGGATATCAACTTTCAGGCCCATTGATTAAGGCAGCCCAAACCAGACAGCCACGAGCAAGCTGAAGGACACCATGGAATTCACGTTAAAGAACGCGAGGTCCAGGCGGCTTAGATCATCGGGATGGAGCAGCTTGTGTTCCCAGTACAATAACCCGCCGGTAACCAGGCTCAAAAGGTAGAACGGCCAGTTGAGCCCTGCCAATTTGCCCGTCAGCATAAACAGGCAGATAGCAGCGATGTGGGCAAGCCCAGCTAACCGCAGAGCTATGCTGGTTCCGAGCCAAGCCGGCACGGAGTGCAGTTTGGTCTTTCGGTCAAATTCCACGTCCTGGCAGGCATAGATCACGTCAAAGCCGGCAACCCAGAAGAGGACTGCTGTTCCCAAGACCACAGGAGTCCAATCCACGCCTCCCATGACGGCCAACCAACCTGCCACTGGAGCCAAACCAAGAGATAGTCCCAAGAAGAAGTGGCACAACCACGTAAAGCGCTTGGTATAAGAATAGGCAAGCAGAATCGCCAAGGCGACCGGGGACAAAGAAAAACAAACCCAGTTTAGGGCCAATGCGGCAAGGAAATAGGTCCCCACCGCTATTACGACCAGGGCCCAGGCCTGGTAGACGTTGATTTGACCCGAAGGGATTTCCCGGTCCGCTGTTCGCGGGTTCAGGGCATCCAAGTGGCGATCCGCCAACCGATTGAATGCCATGGCCGCGGTTCTAGCTCCCGCAAACGCCAGCGCGACCAACCCCAAGACTCTTAAGCTCGGCATGCCCCTGGCTGCCAAAATTGATCCGGTGAATGCGAGAGGCAGCGCAAACAACGTGTGTTCGATCTTTACCAATGAGAGCAAACGCCGGAACATTACGGTTGAGTTCTCGCGATGAGCGGTCACATCAAATGTAGGGGAAGACGGCGTGGGCATTGATCCACCGCTAACTGGGGCTTCATTCAAAATGCAATGAACACTATGGCCTTTGCCACCCTTGCTGTTGGTCAAAGATCCGTTGCCCATGTGGCCCGAGCCTGATCTGCATTCAACTTGACCCGAAGGCATACAATTATCCCAATCTGAGTTTAGTCCATATTGCGTCGATTCTGGATTTAACGTCCTGGTCCATCTCGATCAGTTGAGGCCATGGTCGGGAGTGACCTTCATCCGGCCCTTTACGGGTGCAATCAAACCCAATTTTGGTGCTTAGATGAGGCAAAGCCGAGGCATGGTCGAGCGCGTCAACGGGCCCTTTGACCAGGCACAGGTCTCGCCCCGGGTCCAGATTGGCTCCCAGGAAGAAGAGTACCTGACCGACGTCCTGAACATCCACATCATGGTCGAAGATCATGATCATCTTGGTAAACATCATTTGGCCCAGGCCCCACAATGCGTGCATAACCTTGTGAGCCTGGCCCGGGTAACTCTTGCGAATAGACACGAAACAGAGATTGTGGAAGACCCCGTCTACGGGCAAATTCATATCCACGATCTCCGGAAGCTGTTTCTTGATAAGAGGCAGAAAGAGCCTCTCAGTCACTTTACCCAAGTAAGCGTCCTCCATGGGAGGTCTACCGACAATGGTGGCCGGATATACGGGGTCTTTTCGCCGGGTGATCGCGGTAAGATGAAATACCGGATACTGATCGGCTGGCGAGTAGAATCCTGTGTGATCTCCGAACGGCCCTTCCACCCGCGTCTCACCGGGAACCACATATCCTTCCAGGACAAACTGAGACTCCGCCGGGACCTCCAGGTCGCATGTGACGCACTTGACCACCTCCACAGACTTCTTGCGGAGGAATCCGGAGAGAATAAGCTCGTCCACATCCTCGGGCAACGGCGCTATGGCGGCGTAAGTGGTGATAGGATCCGGCCCCAGAGCCACGGCCACCTGCATGGGTTCCTGCATCAGCCTAAAATGCTCTGCTCCGCCTTTGTGAATATGCCAATGCATTCCGCATGTTTCCGCGTCGTAAATCTGCATGCGGTACATGCCCACGTTTCGACGACCGGTTCGAGGATGCCTCGTGATGACCACCGGCAAAGTAATGAACGGGCCCCCGTCTCCGGGCCAGGAAGTCAACACGGGAAGATCTCTCAGGTCCAGGCCCTCCGTTTGAACCACTTCTTGGCACGGAGCGTTTTTGACTCGTCTGGGGAAAACGCCGGCGATATCTTTGAGCTTGGGAAGGAGTTTCAGCTTATCGATGAATCCCTTTGGCGGCTCGAGGTTGAGAAACTCCTCAAATTTTGAGCCCAAGTCATTCAGGCTGCTAACATCGAATATAGCCTTTATGCGGTCTAAAGTTCCGTACACGTTGGTCAGAACAGGATAATTGTACCCGGTTGGATGCTCGAAGAGCAGAGCAGGCCCCCCTTTCTTGACAACTCGGTCGGTCAACTCCGTCATCTCCAAATGGGGGCTCACACTCTCGGTAATACGTGCCAACTGGTCGTTCTGTCTTAGAAACGCGACCAGATCTTGCAAGCTGTCAAAAGCCATTTATGCTCCAGAGGCTGTTGTTCAAAGCTGGACTGTCATTTCTTTGCGGTTCGACAACCGGGGCTTCGGCATGCCATAAGTTCGGAGTCGATCTCGTCCATAACCGAGCAAATTGATAAATGTGTTCAAACCTGCCCATAGCCCCTGATCAAGGTCATAGACAAGCTTTTCAAAGTATGCATGGAGGGTCGGGCGGTCCAGCCCCGCAATATGAGAAGCTTCTGCGATTACACCCTCCCGGTGGGCACGCCCCATGGCGTACGACGTCTGAAGCAGATGATACAGGGCCCGGGTTTCCCCAGGATACTCTTGAACAAACTCGCGCCTTATACACCATAAACCGAAGACGAAATTTTGACCCGTGAATTCCCTCCATGACAATCCCAGGTCGTAGATGAATCCTGCCGTTCCGCTCTGGGCCGTCCTGAGAGCAGTGTCACCAATGAGGAGACGCGCAGGGGCGGGTCGATCCTGAGCGACCAGATCGGCGTCCACCTTCCAGTGCCGTGCCAACAAGACCTCCAGAAGCCTTGCAGCCGTGGCTGAGGCGGCCGTTACGGCAATAGATCTTCCGTTCAACTGTTCGACCGGCCTGTCCGAGTGCAATATGACGCTGCCTACTTCGCCTCGGCATCCAATGCACAAGTGATCGAGAACCACCCATTCTTCGGCATGCTCAATTGCGGCTACGGAAGAGACGGCGCTAACATCAAGCCTTCCTTCAGCCAAAAGCCGATTCAACGTGGTGGGGGTTCCCCGATACACTTTAACTGACTTTCCCAGAGGACTGTGCACCAGACCCCAGTCCACGGGCAGAGTATTAATGTAGGCCATACGGCCCAACCGGCCCAGAATCATAGCCACTCCACTTTGGTAGGTCTGCTCGAAACCAATTGCTGCGCGGCTTCTTCAGCCGAATCCGCCTCAAGTTCTAGAAAGATAAGTCGCGCTGTTTGGCCAGGCCTGATACTGCCGAGGTCCGACCTTTTCAGCGCGTTCGCTCCATTTCGTGATGCCATGGCGAGGATCGTCTGGGGTCGCAAGCTCGGATAATTGTCTGCCACAAAGGCCATCTCTTCAAACAGGTTTAACGATGGTGAGCTTGCAAGAGAATCCGTTCCCAGCGCCATGTTTATGCCCGAATCCAGAAAAGCCTCGATCAACGGTAATTGGCCATGAAGAGCCATATTTGATCTGGGGCAAACGCAAATGGAGGCGCCGCTGCTTGCTAAGGCATTCACCTCGGTCTGATCAACATCCAGGCAATGAACGGCTAAAGTTCCAGGGGCCAGTAGGCCCAGCCTCTCAGCCCTCGCCACCGGCCGTTCGCTTCTTAGGTCCCAATCGGCGAAGTCAATTCCACGAGATCTGAGCAGATCGGCCCACGAACCCGCGCCCGTTGAAAGAAACGTCGTCTCGGCATCGGATTCAGCTAGATGAAACGTGCAGACACAAGCCCGTTTAGTTGCGCAAGCCTTAACAGCCTGCAACGTCTCCGGGGCCGTAGTGTGAAGCGCATGGCCCGCGAATGAGAAGGACAAGCCGTTGCGGTTGTCCGG
>JBKQMK010000136.1:0-8453 GCA_052146735.1 Desulfomonilaceae bacterium
GAGCCCCGAGCGCGCGTCGAGAAGAACGGATCGAAGATGTACTCCAAATCCTGATCCGCAATGCCGCTCCCTGAATCGTTCACCTCCAACACGGTCCCTTCATCGACCAGGTAGAGTGAGACGTCGACCAATCCGCCTTCAGAAGAAAAATCGATAGCGTTCTTGACGAGATGGACCAATGCCATTCTGAGCAAGAAAGGATCAAAGTTTACAAGGTGTTGAGCTGGGACAGAATCGTGAAACCTGACGGTAACTCTTCTTTCACGCCCCGCCGGTATCATCTGAGACACCGCTTCGCCAACAACTACCGATATTTCTCCCTTAGAGGGTTTCATTTCGGGAAGATTGCAATATTGCTGGATTTCATCGACAATGGTTTCGAGTTTTCTCGCTTCTTCAACAATGTTTTGGGCATATCGCATGGTTTCTTCCAAATTCTTTTCGTTTCTGAGAATTCGGGCTGCAAATCCGCCTATGGTAACCATGGGGTTCCTAATTTCGTGGGCCACCCCCATGGCGAGCTTGTGAAGACTTCTTATTCGTTCCCGGTCAATTCTCTGCTTTTCCTGAACAAGCTCCTGCTCTTTACGCCGTAGGCCGAACACTTCCGTGATATCTTTCAACAGGGCCACAAAACCTATCAATGTGCTTTCGTTATCGCCTTCCTTCACAAAGTACGTGGTTGTGGCTGCCAACCTTTTGACCGAGCCGTCCGGGTGGTGATAGTCGACTTCAGTGTAATAGCTTACAGTGCTATGCTGCACCGCAGCGACAAAGGTCTGATTAAATTCAAAATTCTCATCTTTCGAGATTAAGAGTCCGAGTCCACTTCTCATCAGGTCTTCGAATGAACGTCCCAAAATCTCGGTGGTAATTCTGTTAGCGTAGAGGATCTCCCCATCCCGACTAATGACCAGGATGCTGTCGGTCATGCTGTCCAGGATATCGCTGACGATGGCACTATCCATGATGGCTTGACGTCCTGCGGTGAGGACCTGAGCATCTTGCTTCAGGGGCGTCATTACGATCGGCTCTCTAAGGAATAGAATAGGACATCCCACGAGACACTGCGGTCGCGCTTTCACACAATAATGATGTAATTACAGCTCCCAACAAAATCTCAGGTCCCATAATTCAGTCATGAAAAAAACGGTTTGGGTCTTTGAGAAACTGTTTGTAAAATATGTAGGAAGCCGTCTCGGCATAGTCAATAGCCTGAATGGGGGGAGAATCAAAACTTAATATCTGTCCGCCCGGACATCCTAAGATGATGGGGGAATGCGTCGCGATGATATATTGCCTGTTGTTGGAATTACTGGACTCATGGATGATGCGTACGAATTCTACCTGGTTCTGTGGCGAAAGAGCCGCCTCCGGCTCATCGAGAAGATACAATCCGTCGAGTTGAAAACTGTAACCTTTGAAGAAGGCCAAGAACGATTCCCCGTGGGAGAGGACATTCAATGATCCCCCGCCGTAGTATCTGTCGCGACCCGGGTCGTCGAGGATAATGTCATCCAGGGATGCCGCGAAATTGAAGAATGCCTCGGCCCTGAAATGGAAGCCGTAGCGATGCCGGGGAGCAAATGTAAGCTCAATGTGGTTGGCGAGCCTCGTTTCGTAAGGGTTCTCATGAACTCGATGAATCTTGCTTCCACCCCAGGGAAGAAACCCGCTCTTACGAGCTATTGCATCTAACAGCGCGGATTTGCCGGAGCCGTTTTCGCCCACGAAGAAGGTTACGCGTGAGGAGATGTCAATCCGGTCGGTTTTCTGGACTGCTGGGATGTTAAATGGAAATAGGTCACGGGTCGGAAATTCCCGACGCTTTATTCGTATTTGTTTCAAATACATATAAGGGCGCTCTCTCGGGCGGGTTGAAGGCTCACGATTAAGGGGCGTGTGTACATGAATCGGATCCTACAACTTGAAGATCCCCGTATCCAAAAGGGTACCGAACATGTCCTCGGCCTTTGCGAATCCCTTGAATTCTTTGGAATATTCTTCCTCAGTCTTGAAGCCCACTTCCACGAATTTGTTGATGTTGATGAAGAAAGCATATTGAATCGTGGGGGCGGTCTCGCCGGCTGAATCTCGGTTCTTGTCTACGTGAAGATTAACGATGTCGATCTGCGGAAGATCCGGAGTTTTGTTATCCTTGTCCTTCAAGCTGAGACGGTCATGAAGGTTCTTTGTGGCTACCCAGTCCTTTGAGAGGATCAGGGCCACATCCAGGTCGTATTCCAGGTCTCCGCCCCCCACACAGTTATGCATTGTGGGCCTGGCGAAATAAGTGGTGGAGAATTCGTCGTAAGAAGGCGGCTTCTCGTCCAGCTTGCAACCTTCCTTGTCCATTGCGGAGATGGCCAATACCGGGCAGTTGAGTTCAAGGCTAAGGTCCGCCAATTGAGCCGAAGCTTCATTCACTTGGCTCCTTATATCTTCGTATTGTCGGCCAAGGGGGATTTTTTGCAAATAATCGAAAAAGATTGCTATGTCATCGGATCGGTATTCGTGCATCACATTGTAGGCCTGAGCCTTGATCCGTTCGATGGTGTCCTGCCGTCCGGCTTCGATAATAAACAAATTGTTGCTGTATGAGGCAGAACGTTCGATAACCTTGCTTACCAGCGCGTGACGCTGCTTCTCTTCGGGCGACACCTCTGTAAGGAGCCTTACAGGGTTTATGTAGCATTCCCGGCCCAGGAGTCTTGCGGCGAGAGTTCGTCGAGTCTGTTCCCAGGTGTAGAACAACACGGGAAAGTTGTTTTTTTCAGCCAGCCTGGAAGCGATATCCAAGGCCAACGTAGTCTTGCCCCGGCGAGGAGGCCCTGCCAGGCCATAATAGAAGCCCTTTCGAATGCCGGAGAGGAGGTGTTCCAGTCTGTCGAACGGAGAAATGGAAAATCCCAGCAGCTTGTCGCCATCTCCTTTGCTCCGGTCGGTCATTTCCCTAATTTCGCGAATGGTTTCCTTTACGGGACTGATCCGCTTTTTCACTTTTTGTTTCTGCAATTCAATAAGGGTCTGGACTGCGCGGCTGCTGAAGTCCACGAAATCCTGATCCTTATACTGGCCCTTGTGCGTGCAATAGTCGGCCATGACCTGCGACAATTTCATCATTTTGTCTCGAAGGCTACGGTCCTTCAGGATCTCGACGTACGCCATCAACTGATCGGCCTCGGGAACCGCGTCACTTCGGAGTTTGGCAATTGCCTGTGAAATTTCCGGTGTGTGCCACTCTTTTCGCTTGAGTGTATTCTCTATGGTGATCCAATCAATGACTTGGCCAGGGATTTGGATCATTTCGTGCACTGTCTTGAAAATGATTCGAAAATTGTTGTCTTTGAACACATCGGGACTAAAGCCGTCGCTGAGAACCCGGCTGAGGAGGTAGCGGTCTTCCAACAACGCAACCAGAACTTTGGCCTCAATTTCCTTAGACATGGTTTGTTACCGCCGTTAGAGAGCCGGGATCAAATCCAGATTCGCCTTCTTGCTCGAAGGCTGGCTCTGAGGTTCTCGGCAAAAGGTACCATTAGGAAGAGCTAGCTGTCAAGAAACGACGCCTTATGCCGATTTATGAAGTGGTAAACCTCCACCGGCAGAATCGGTCGGCGGGATGCGGATCGGGTGGTGCGTGAAGGCATTCTACTGTTATGGAAGGGTCTATCTCCCTGGCGAAGTTAATAAATTCGCCTCGGTGCATCTCTTTGCAATCGTACTCGCCTAGTTCGCGCTGTAAACGAGCCATCTGAGTCGGGCATTTCGGTACCGAAACAATCACTTCCTGGGGCGTCTGTTCAATGTGATAGCCGACTATCATGGTCCAGGGAAAGTATCTCAGGGCCTTCACAAATCCTTCGAGACCCTTCTCAGCTATATCGAATTTCTCGACTATATCCCTTGCAGCGAGGCCAGCCACACGGCCCCAGACCTTCTCATTGAAATGATTGGCCGTCTCTGAACCGTATGCTTCCTCAAGATAAATGTACCAGAAAGCATCTACCACTCGATATTGCCGCATAAGAAAATCAAGATACGCCCGTAAATCTCCCTTGTCCATTTTGTCGAATGTCATCGCCTGTTTCCGCGTGGTTTTGTTTTTTGGTCTCAAACCAATCTTGAAACAATCTGACCGGCCTGTCAATTGTTCGTTAGGAATTGCATACGCGGGACGTGTAACGGTTTGAGTTCATCCGGCAACCACGTGGGCATTTGCCATGCCACAGCATTTTCTGCGCTGCGAACAGCCGCCTCTTCACTCCAAGAACATCGACGAAACAAGCATGCGGAGAATCTACGGTCGTCACAGCGAATTGAGTTCAGAATTCGAAAACCAGAGCCAATCCGTGCTCCGAATCGATACCAGCCCTTAGACCGGGCCTCAATTCTACGCCTATGCGCACGGAGTTTTCAGCGTCCAATACGTCGGAAAGTCTTTGGAGCGGGTCACCGACCACGGTGTGTCCATCCTTGGCCCGTATCTCGAAGACAGGTTCTAATGCGGAAACGGATAGTGGTTGCAGGACAGTCAAGAATAGCAACGTTGCAGTCATTGCAGACAGTTTGCCGATCATGCTCCGGCCGTTCATAGCAAAGCCCTCTCTCCTCGTTCTTAATCAATTAGATTCAAAACCGCTGGCGATGATTCAAAGATGAGGGATCAAGATAGAGAAACCAGCCAGTGCATCGGCTCGCAGACGGTGCAGCACCCGCTGATGCTTCCGGGTTGTCCATTCAGGCCGGACAGAGACCCCCATACCAGCGGTGACCGCTCCAGTTGGCACGGATGTTAATATTGTTCAACGAATCGAAATCTGGTATACACCCCGTCTGAACCCAAACAACAAGCGTGAAAGGAACTGTCCCTTATGGCGAGGTTGTGCGTTATCCTCTTGGGAATTATTGCCTTTTTGTCAGCGCCGGCGCTGTCCTCGGCCCAGCAGGCCCCACAAAAATATCGACTTCCCGATCTCAAGTCCATGAAGCACTTGACCACCAGCAGCTCCGATCACGCACCCGACATCCCCGGCAAGGAAACCACCATGGATTTCTACTCAGCCCCCAATGGCGATATGATTACGGTCTACTCGTACAACGGAAGGTCAGTGGCCTTTAGCACCCACAACAACAGCGACATGCAGAAGACTTACCGTATTTTCATGGACTTGACAGGAGACGGGTGGTTCCAAGAAATAAACAGAGGGGTGCAGTGGCAGCTTCCCGCGTGGGTCAGAGGATTCAACCGATGACTGAAATGCTAGGAACTAATACCGAATGATAGCTTTCATAATTGTTTGAGGCAGCGAAGCATGCACGAGATGGCCATAGTACAAAGCATTATCGATATACTGGAGCAGCAGGCCAGTGCCCACAATGCAAAGAAGGTCGTTCGGGTAAGTCTCGAATTCGGCGCGCTTACCGGAGTCATGCCCGCCGCTATAACCTTCGGATTTGAGGTCCTTGCCAAGGGCGGGATTGCCGAAGGAGCCGAGATAGACATTACTATTGTTCCCATAAAGGTCTACTGCTTGGACTGTGGCAAAGAGATGGTCATGGAGGTTTATCAACCCTTCTGTCCGGTCTGTTCTTCGGCCTCCCTCCAAATTATCCAAGGCCGTGACGAAATGCGGATAGCGTCTCTGGAGGTGGAAGACTCTCCTGACTAGGATCTACGGGTACTTCTGCCTCCCGCTCAGTGCGTGCGCGGTAAAGCGATTGCTGAGCTGGCCAGAAAGCAATCAAGGAGAAAAGACTATGAAATTAAAAGGGAAAAAGGTGGCGATACTTGCCGAAGATAATTACAACGAATTCGAACTCTGGATCCCTTACTACAGATTAAAGGAAGAGGGAGTTGTCGTCACCGTCGTAGGCTCCGGATCTGCCTCGACCTATCTCAGTAAGCACGGCATTCCTGTTCAGGTTGATAAGGCAGCATCCGCGGTGAACGTGGACGATTTTGATGCGGTCGTGATCCCTGGCGGCTACGCTCCAGACAAAATGAGGACTCATCCTGAGATGGTAGGACTTGTCAGAGATGCATTTAACAAGGGCAAAGTGGTGGCAGCCATCTGTCATGCCGGTTGGATGCTTGCCAGCGCTGGCATCCTCAAAGGGAAGAAGGCCACTTCTTACGTTTCCATCAAGGATGACATGATCCATGCGGGCGCCCGCTGGGAAGACTCTGAGATGGTGAGGGACGGCAATCTGATAACCTCTCGCAAACCCGATGACCTGCCGGCCTTCTGCAGGGCCATCATCCAGGCTATGGCGGAGTAACCCTGGACCATTATTTCGATCGTTTGCCAGAAAACCTTGTGCAACGCGAACCAAGGCCGTAAGCTGTCGGCGAAGAAGCTTCGTCTAAGTACAGCAAGTTCACGGAGGGGCGTGAATGATACCCCGGATCAAGTCGGTCGAAATAACGAATTTCAAGAGTCTGTCTGACGTTCGAGTCGATCTTGAACCCTTCACGGTCTTCGTTGGAGCTAATGCATCTGGGAAAAGCAACTTCATCGACGCTCTTGCTTTTGTTCAGGAGTGTCTTGCCGATTCCGTGGAGGGCGCTCTGAACAGAAGAGGCGGCTGGGGGCACGTCATTAATCGTGCGAGAGACCTTACCTCTGGTGCGACTTTTCCAGGCATAAGATTCGATCTCACGATAGAGTTACCGCGCGATGTCACCGCTGAATATACGTTTGAAATAGATACTCAAGTCGAGGATCTCTCAAGACCTTTCTCCATTGCGTATGAGTCTTGCGTTTTGCAAGATCCTGGTGGCATAACCGCGGAATTTCAAGTCGGGCGCGGTGAGTTCTCGAAACCTATCCCAGGCATCAAACCTCGCATCTCTGCAGACAATTTGGCCTTACGGGTTGTGTCTGGGGTGGAAGAGTTCGAACCTCTGTGGGAATTCCTGTATTCCATGAGGTTCTATGACATCAATCCAGGAAAGCTGCGCGAGCCTCAGATTCCCGATGCCGGCATGTTTCTGAAACGGGATGGGAGCAACGCGCCATCGGTATTGGAGCGAATCAGAAGGAGGGCGTCGGGGATATGGGAAAACCCGCCAGAAGTTCAACTGGTAACCAAACTCCTTTCGGCAGCCTGCCCGGGCATACACGGGGTGGCAACGCGGTCGGTGGACAATAAAGAGACGCTGGCCTTTTATCAAGACATAGGTCTGGAAGAACCTGAAGATTTTGATGCCTTGGACATGTCGGACGGGACGTTAAGGGTACTGGGTTTGGCTCTGTCTGTGCTGCAGCCGCTGCCCAAGGTAGTGGGTATTGAGGAACCCGAGGCCTCAGTTCACCCGGCTCTGCTTGAGATGATCATGGAGATCCTCATGAGCGCATCCAATGAAAAACAGGTTTTGATAACTACCCATAGCCCAGAGGTCCTTGACCAAAAGGAGTTAAAGGATTCTCAGATTCGCATGGTTTACTTAAAGAGGGGGCAGACTGCGATAGCTCCCCTTTCGGATTCGACTCGCGAGGTTATACGAGACCGCCTGTACTCCCCGGGAGAACTCTTGAAGATGAACGAGATAGGCCCGGATGACGATGTCCCCGATGTTTCATCGCATGGCGCTGAACCATCCGAAGAACCTGTTGTCGATGAAACGGTTTGAGACAGATGAGTGTCAGGCTTGTGGCGATCGTAGAAGGCCAAGGTGATGAAAAGGCTGTTCCGATTCTTCTTAAGCGGATCTTAGAGTCCATGGGCGTGTACACAGTATGCCCCGATTACAAACCTGTCCGGCAACGCCGTCACAAAATTGTCAAAAAGGATGAATTGGAACGGGCAATTCAACTGGCGATGAGGAGAAAGAACGCGGGGGCGATTCTGGTTCTTCTCGACGCTGACGATGACTGTCCGGCAAGTTTAGGGCCTCAATTACTAGAGCGCGCGAAGAAGGCCTCGCGTCTGCCCGTAGCGGTGGTATTGGCCAAGAAGGAATTCGAGGCGTGGTTTCTGGGATGCCTGGAGTCTTTCAGAGGGTTTCTGGGCGTACCTGCCGACGCTGAGGCGCCAGACGACCCTGAGACTGTGGACGGGAAGGGACGGCTCAGGAGCATTTGCTTGGGCACAAAGTATTCGTCGACATTGCATCAAGTGGCGTTTGCGAGCCGCATGGATTTCTCGCTCTGCCGCGATCGATGTCCTTCTTTTGATAAATTTTTTCGAGATGTGGAAGCCCTTGTCAAGGCAGTAGCTCCAGTTGCCGGTTGAGCTAGCCTTGGAAGTTGACGCGAGCCGTTGAGGACAATGGAACCTGCGAGCATTAAAGGTCGGGCGGTATTTGCAGACGGTGTCCGTCCGGCCGAAGTTCGGGTCGATCCCCAGGCCGGGTCAATTGTCTCCGTCAAAGAATTGGACAGGCATGAAGACAACGGCAATCTCCTTTTTCCCGGTTTCATAGATGCGCACGTTCACGCGAGAGAATA
>JBKQMK010000137.1:0-5257 GCA_052146735.1 Desulfomonilaceae bacterium
CTCCCGACAAACTTGTCGTATATTTCTACCAGGTATGTCCAATGCATCCAATTGAATTGTTGGAGCAGACGAGGAAATGAACTGACGGTCACGTAATGGACCCTCGGAATTTGGTATCTCTCGACAATCCCGCCGACTAGCGGAGGCGCTCATCTCGCGACTCTTTCGAGGTTCAGGCTCCGCGAGAGGTGCCTTCTTTTTCACAAGGCTGTCGAGGATACCTTAGAGGCAATTGCACCTTACGGTGTCCCAGCCACGAGTGGATACGTGGTCACGTTTTCACTCACCGTTTCCGGTTGCCTGAACTTGAGGGTTCCGTGATTTCTCTCCTGGGCATAATCGCATCCCTTTTTGTGTTAGCGCCTTAGCGGCTGCTCAATGGTTGCCTTTCAGGGGCAAGTCCGTCTCTCCTCCCCTAATACTTCGGTTATTCGATGCGATTCGTGGCATTATTCATCTCCGCATAGCCAACAACCTCCTAGTCACTTTTTTATAGCTGCGCCTCGCTCGGTCAAAGTGGGTGAGGACAGTGGATTCATCGGATTGAGGGAAAGGGAATCGGTTTATTATCAGCGTGCTCGCTCATGCCGCCGAATCCTCCTGCATCTCTATGGACAAGAGGTTATCACTGCTGGGAAGTGAAGGCGAGCGTAAAGGTTCACGTTACCAGGGGCGTTTTGGGGACTCCCCCCAAAAAAAAGAAGCCCCCGGCAAAACCGGCGGGCTTGCACTCACTGCTAATGGAGGTAAGCCAGCGAGGCTCGGTATTAAATGCAAGCAGGCTACCAAAAAAGGTGCGGGAAACACAACGAGAATCTGGCGATATTACCAGGCGAGGTCAAGAGAAGATTCACGAATCATGATTCGATCAACCTCACGGTTTCACTGCAATCACCCGGGAGTATGATCGCGTTAGGACCAGTTGGGATTACGAATCTCGATACCTCACTTGCGAAGCTCCTGCTCCTCTTGTTCCACGATACTGCATCCGCAGGCTTGTACTCCGTTCGCGAAGGATCAAATCCACTCTCAATGAGCTGCTCACGGGACAGTTCGTAATTCAGTATAAATATCTCGCTTGAGGTTCCGCTTTTATTCGCTCCGTACTTCCATAGGTGGGATGCGTCTAATATCAGATAGTCGCTGTAAAGGTAGCGGATATAAGGATGATCGTTGTAGCTTAGCAGAAAACGCCCCTTATGGTCACGTAATTGGGCCGCGAATTCCTCATGACACCAATCAACTCCGCGGTATCCATAGAGATTGCTGGGAAGGTAGTACGGAGGATCAAGGTATAGAAAATCCAAGAGACATTGCCATTGCCGGAGAGTGTCACGAAAGTCCTTCAATGACACAGAAAGCAGTTTAGGCCATTGGAATTTCTGAAGCAGACGGATCGAAGACTCTGTAAACCGTAGGTGCCCAGGAACGTAGTTTCCACTCTCGGCTCGATTGAATTGGGCTCTCTTGATGGCATAGTAGCTGGCTGCCTGATTGTACTTGTTGAAACTGCACGAAACACGCCGCAAACGGTCAAAACAGTCTTCACCGAATTCTCGGTAGACAAGTTGCACTCGTTCCGCCAAGAGATCAGGGACTTCTCTCAGTACGCTCCAAAAGTTTATGAGCTTGGGTAGCTTATCGAATGCAAGTACCGGAATTCCTGACATGGCAAGAGCAATCTCGAACGAGCAGCCTCCACAAAACGGCGAAACTACTCGCCTCACGCCCTTAGGAATGAGCGGCATAAGGTGCCTGACTGCTCGGGTCTTGCCACCAGGATATGGAAGCGGGGACCAGTTCATGTGACCCTCCGGCCCAACACAACCTCCTTTGGAGGGTCATAATTGAGGATGATTATTTCGTCTGATGGCTTTGTCCTGCCTGCAGAGAAGCACCACTTTCCATCAACGGGGATTATGTGAAAGTCCCGATAGAGGTTTCTGACGTAGGGCAGGTCGTTGTACGTCAACAAAAATCTACCTCGGTGATCTCTCAGGAGAGCCGCGAGTTCGGCGTGAGGAAATTCAGTAGGTTTGATCCCGTACAATCGTCTGCCACTTTTTTTCATATAGACTGGGTCGAGCCATAAGAAATCTCGGTGGTGAATACTCAACGTAATCCGAAAATCCTGCATTGACACTGAGAGACCAGGACAACGAAAATCACGAACCCTTTTTATGACTCGTTCCTTGAAATTAGGGTGACCTTTCGCGTAACTTCCTCCCGGAAATATGGCGTAGAAGGATGATCTGACCAAAGCGTAAAATGCCGCTGCCTGGTTTAGAGGAGTGAGTGATGGCAGTATTTTGTCGAGCCTTGAGAAGTAGGGTTTCTCGAATTCGTGGTGAATCAGTTCAATTCGGTCAGCCAGAATGTTAGGCTGTGACAATTGGATGTTCCAGTAATTTACGAGGTACGGAATCATATCGTACGCCCGTACGATCACTCCGGCTTGAGCTAATGCGATTTCGAAAGAGCAGCCGCCACAGAAGACGGACACGAGGAATCCCACATCGCTTGGCAAAAGGCTCTTTAGGGTAGGTATTGCTCTTAACTTCGAGCCTACCCACATGATTGGAGTGTAGTAAGGCATTACGAGTCCTCTTCAGCGACGGTAATGGTTTCTGGGTCGTGCTTCGCTTCCTCATCTGCCCTTTGCCACAAGTGACTGACACGCCTCCGCAGTAACTCCGTGGGCTGGGATGATGTTGAGTGAAGAGTATCCAAACTGATGCCCCACCGGGTGGACAGAGCCTTTAACCTCCTTGCGGCATCGATGGCTTCAGGCTCATGATCGCTACCGACTTTTCGAAGCAACTTTTCCATTATGTCAATCTTTTCAATTGAATACATTTATACCTCCTTAGTCGGACCAATCGTCCTGGTGGGTGCCTTCAGCCACCCATCAACCCCGCCTAAGACCAACGCTTTCGGATAGGGGATTTGATTAGTTACTCAGGGGAATCGCTGATACGTTTGACCAGACCTTCCACCCGTGCCGGTACGTGGCATAAAGATATGGCTTCCCTTCCTCATTCGTGAACCAGATCAGTTTTGCTCCACGATAGCGGGCAAATTCCTCACTCTCCAGGTACTGGATAAGATCAGCCGAAGTCAGAGGAATTTCCTCCTCGTAACGGGGATCTGCGGACTTCTCGTCGTCCATATTGCCGGAGAAAGAGACATGCACATCTACCCATCTCTCATCTTTTTGGACATTGCCGAAGACACCAGTGAGATCCAGAGAGCCCTCGTGCTCGGTCCATCCCTCACCGGGAGTCCACCCATTTTCTTCTTCGCCACATTCGACGGAGTTCCGCTCTGTTGCGGATTCGTCCTTGCCTTCGCCATTGTGTCCCACCGGGATTTCATCCTCAGTGGAGGGGGCGTTATCCTGGACTTCAGCCCGATCCGATGATTCAACATTCGTAATGGTTTGATCCGGCTCTTCAGCGGATCCGGTCTGTTCCACACCCTCCTGTTTTTGAATCAGTTGATCCACTAGTTCCTTTGGTAATGTCACGTAGGTCTGAGGAACGTCGGTTGCAAAGCTCGTCTCGGCGATCTTGTGCTCAGGTCCTTCTGCCACCATCACGTACGCATCGGGGCTCTCCACCCTTATCGCTTCAACAACCTCAGCCCAGGTCCCGTACGGAACCCGTCCCTTGTCGGGAGCCCAAAAGCAGTGCTGACCGTCAGTAGTCGTGTAATTAACCGTTATCTCTGCGTTCTTCACCATATCCGTCCAGTACGGAGTCCAATCAAACGATCCATCCTCGAGAAGTGTGGATAACGCGTTATCCATTTCTTGGGCTTCACTCTCCCGGTTATCCAAAAGTTCATAAATGGCTGCCCGAACTTCTGGGGTCACCCCAGTAAGTCTGAGTTCCTCTTTTGCTTCGCTCCAATATGTCCGGACGTCCAGACTCCTGTAGTGCCTGTCGGGCGTCGGCGGTTTCTTTTCCGGTTTCTTGCCCGTAACGGACTCTTGCAGTTGAGTCTCGGGAGACTTTTGGATCCGGTCTATGTTGGAATTTACGAACTCAACAGGGTTGTCGTGCTTGGCACATATGAGGAGTTTCCGCTCGGACAGTTTCCTGACGTCAGGGTCGGTTTTTAGCTTCTCACCAAATCCCTTGAATATGATCCGGTGGTTATTCCAAGAGCCTCGGCTTTGAATCCCGGAAATATCCGATACCATCTTGCAATACCAGCGGAACGAGATATTCCATTTGCTCAGCACAGGATCAACTTCGTTGACCACGAAATTGCCTCGCTCATGGATCGTCTCGTGAATTGAGTTGAAACCACCGACTTCGAGTTCTGCGCCCTTCTTGAGCAGCGGATTCACCTCATCTCTCACGGGCTTGGAGAATATGATCTTTTTAGCCTTGCCGTTTTCTCCCATCTCTCCAGGGACCTTGTCTTTGCCCTTCAACACACTGACGGTCCTCTGGGCGATCATGGTCTCCTGGTCGGGCGTCAAGCAGCAAGTTGTCGAGAAGCGGGTCCCGTTGTCCTGCGCATTTTCTTCTGGTACTTTATCGTCTTCATTTAAGTTCATTTTAATTCTCCCTCTAATTCCATTATAATTACCTATACCCTGTTTTGATCATTTTGTCACATCAGAGGGACCTGTAGGTTCAGCAGTTATCTATGCTCAAAAAGTGATCTGATATCGAGATGATGATCTACTTTTGAGCGTCCGAAATTCAAATAACCCACGAAAAATAATTCACTGTAGTTACTTTTTTTCACCTGTTGCTTTAAGGGCGAGCGTTTCGTGGTAGGCAAAAATGGAAAAAGCACCGAATGATTGGTGCTTATAAATTATTATCGGGTGATTTAGGGAAGGAGTGGCAGGAGAATTCTTAAAAGGGATGGCTCAGGTCTACATACAGTGCCTCGTTTACCGGATCCCAGTCCGCGTAGAATTGTTCGGTCCCCGCTTTATCTTTTCCAATCTCCGCAATCAATTTCTTTGCGGAAATCACCTTCGTCTCGCCTGTAGTATGGAGCCCACGGGCCGCCGGTTCCTTCCCGCTGTTACACGCTCTTATCCAAAAGACATTAGGATAGTTGGCGTGTATGAGGAGTTGGACGAACTTTACGGGTCCGAGTCCTGATCGCTGCTCGAAAATTCGATAAGCTTCCTGGTAGATGACCAATCGACCAAGCTTGCCGTTTATTGAAACGGCTTGTTTTCCTCCGCGTCTCTTGTCCCCAATTTCCTTAAGGTCAAGCTTTGGAAAAG
>JBKQMK010000138.1:0-29338 GCA_052146735.1 Desulfomonilaceae bacterium
GGTTCTGCTGTATATCTTGAGCCCGCGGCTCTCGAAAGTCAGCGCAAGCCTGCTCAGCATAGCCTCTTTAGTGGTTTTGTTGGTGACCCAGCCAAGGCGTCTGGTCTCTTCGGGGATCTTGCGGTCCATATACGTGTGATAGTACAGGTTCGGATAGCCTGTCATCTGGGGATAGTCCGACAGCCCTCGCTCGCATGCGGCAAGCGTGGCCAGGCCAGGGCCGTTTCGCTCAATCCCGAGCAGGCCGAAATTATAGTAGGCGCCGAGAAGGTACGAGTCTACTCCGGCGGTTTCGGCGCGGACACGGTGGGAACGGTAACGGGCCGCCACTTCCCCGGTCTCGTTGCATATCACCTGAATAATCGTGAAGTCAGCGCCTACACCTTCGCCCACGTCCATTCCAAGACTATACGTGTAGGCCGGCGCGGGGAGAGACCATACTTCCAGAGGCCCTGTCGGGTCGGTTACCCACAGGGGCAGGGTAGAATCATCGGCGGAGAATTCGAGATAACCCCGTTTAAGAGGAGGCCGAGCCAACCTCTCGAGGAATTCATGAATCATGTCCTGGTTGAACCAGGGCATGCCTGAAAAGGTGAAGGCCAGTTGTGAGGCTACTGGATATTCCTGATGAAATTTTTCCCAGGAATCATGGCACTGGTTCTTCCTCGTGTAACACGCCCACTTGATCTGTTCCGTGCTCAAATCGTGTTTCTGGGCATATGCTTCCTCATCCTGGGAAAGTTGCAGACGCTCCCGCTGGCCCACAGGCAAGCTGTATTCGGGAAATCCCTTCCAAGAGAGAAATATGGGCTCCATGTCGGATTCCCCGCGTTCCGCGGCTATCCACGTTCTGTGAAAAAGATTGTGCATGCCGTTCGCAGTGGATTCACAGAAGACCAGAGTATCCCAGTGCTGCGGTACAGACTGGTTGATAGCAAGGATCGGATCTTCGGCCCTTTCCCAGAAAGCCACCTCGCTGGCGTGGACATAGTGAAGTGTGCCACCCCGGCCAAGGCTCCTATTTGCAGCCGTGTCGATCTGCAAACGTGAATGATGCGGCGACAGGTACTCGATGCGGCGTGCATTGACCGTAGCGGGCCGAACAGTGCGGCCTGGCTCAAGGTAGCGGCGGAATCGCTGAGCCATTGCAAAAATAGTCTGAGCGCTCTCGATGGAATTGGCCGCCACCAGGGCGAAACGGTTGGGATAGTGCGTGATGAGAGCAAAGATGAATGCCTCAATTAGCGTGGAGATACCGAGTTGTCGGGACTTGCAGCAGATGAAACGTGCTGGAATCCTCTTTTCACGGCATTCCATGAGCCTGTGGAATACCGTCTCTTGGGACCGGTTCATGATGAGGGAGACCAATTCGCCCCGCTTGTTGACGATCTTCAGGTCTTCGATAAATCGCTGAATATGAAACAAATTGTCTTCGGACGCGGGGACGATCTCTTGAAGGCGTTCCGACAGCGTTTCCAGGCGGAGCCTGGAGCGGCGAAGATTAATTTGCTCGCTGGCTGGAGATTCAGTCATGGTCTCCGCGATCATTCCGGATCTCCCGGCAGGTGTTTGGCTCGCCGGCCTTTCGAATCGCAAGCTTTTCGATGCAAAGTTCCATTTCATCGAGCCTCGCGGCGATGGCTGCGGCTTCCTCGTTTTTCAGCCGGGTTTCCATCATGGCCCGAGCTGTGTTGAGAAGCTTGTCCACCATCTTGATACGGTCCATTGTCTCTTTGGGCGCCTCGGGGATTTCAGCAATGAGCCGGGTGATCAGTGCCAGGGCAGAAGAAGGCGTTAGGCTGGACGCTGCCAGGTCTCTGATTTGCGAGAGGAAAGCAGGATCGAATGGGGCGTCGGTGTCCAAGGCCGGTTTGTTTGCTTTTCCTGAAGGAGTTGCAGAAGACTTTTCCGTTTGTGGTTTTCTCTTCACAGTCATTTATCAACTCGCTTCCAGACGCTATCGCGCAAATGGCTCCATACTTGTGAAGCGCAGCACGAAGCCATCCGACTTGAATTCAAGCGTTCAATCATGATAGGTCTTGGCTCTAAGTAATTAGGCGTAGTAAGAAACGTGCGAAAAGCGTTTTTAGAAGAGAGCCAGTGGCGGCTGAACCCCTCGGAGACTCTGATGGGAAAACGCTGAGGTATTTTGGGATTGGTAGGGCGTCGAATCATTGATCGAGACCCGGAAGACCTCCGAACTGGCGAAGAGACCGCATAATTCCGGTTAAGAACAGGAGGATTAATATGAAAAGGACCTCTATGGCGCTGGTGATGTTTTCTCTTTGGGCGTTGTCGGCCGCGGGAGAAGTTGTGCTTGCAACGAACGAGCCGCCGCCTGTGACAAAGGTGGTCCTATACAAGCATGGCATGGGTTATCTCGAGCGAGAAGGGAAGATCAAAGGCAATGCGACGCTCTCGCTCGCATTCCGCGCCGAGCAGATGAAGGACCTCCTAACCAGCTTCTTCGCCGTGGACCTCGGGGGCGGTAGGATCTCGTCCGTCCGGTACGAAACCCGCGATCCGCTCTCAAAGCAGCTTCAAGACATCCTCATCAAAGTGCCTGAGGGAGCGGCCCTCAGCCAATTTCTGATGCAACTAAAAGGTGCTCGGTTGAATGCCAAAGCGGCTGGCGAAACCGTCGAAGGGCGCATCCTGGGGGTCGAACCCATCAACGAAATAGTTAACAATCAGGCGGTAAACAAGGGCTACCGTCTGGTAATGCTGACCGATGCCGGCCCGATCCGCTCCCTGGACCTCTTCGCCATTTCCGAGTTCTCGCTGGCCGATGAGGCGCTCCAGCGCGACCTCCGCCGACTCCTCGACCTCTCCCTCGACAGCAAGTACATCAACCGCAAGAAGCTCACCTTGAGCGCCACGGGACAGGGTGAGCGAGGGCTGCGTATTGGTTATCTAATCGAGATGCCCATCTGGAAGTGTTCCTATCGCGTCATATTCGATGAAAAGAAGAAGGACGCGTCTCCGCTCCTCCAGGGCTGGGCACTGGCCGAGAACAACACGGAAGACGACTGGAAGGACGTGACGATCTCTTTCGTTGCAGGCAATCCGATGTCCTACGTGATGGATTTGTACTCCCCCTACTACGTCAAGCGCGCGCAGGTGGCGATTCCGGGATTGTCCGACCTGGCCGTGGATTGGGCGGCAGTGTCACCCCCCGATCTTGCCAGGGATGAGGCGGCAGCCTCGACTAAGTCAAAGGAGCATAAGATCCCTGGTAGGACTTTTCGGATGAGCGGCGATGCCCATCCTTATGCCCAAGTGATGGACCAGACGGTTCGCTCCGCGCCTGCACCACTGGCCCCTGGAGGAGGGGCTGTAGAGCCGAGGGCCGCCAAACCCTTGGGCGAGCTTCTTGCCGGCAGCTATGACAGTGGGGCTAAGAGCGCCAAGGTGGGTGACCTCTTCAGCTATGAACCCAAGGAGAAAGTGTCAATCTCCCGTGGCCAGGCAGCCATGGTCCCCATCCTCTCGAAACAGATCAGCGGGCGACGGCTCCTGTACTACAAGGCGTCTTTCGCGCCCAGAGCTACGAATGCTTTTGTGGTCCAAAACGCTACCGACCTCACGCTGGAGGCGGGCGCCGTCACTTTTTACGAGGGGAGCACGTCGCTGGGCGAGGGGATTCTCAGCCACACACTCCCGCCCGGCAGCCAGGAAGTCGTCCCCTACGCCTTGGATGCTTCAGTGGACGTCACGCCGCAGGAAAAAAGCCATCGCGCGCCGCACTTCAAGGCCCGCCTCGTTGACGGCATACTCACACTCACTGCCGTGGAGACCCTGACCAACACATGGAAAATCGTGAACCGCGGCAGAGAGTCAGCGACCTTGTGGCTCCACCAGCCGAAAAATGCCAACTTCCGGCTTAGCAAACCTGAGAAGCCGCTCAAGGAGGTGGACAACCATTACCGCTTCGAAGTGCCGCTGAAGGCGGGCGAGACGGTGGACTTCGTGGTTGAGGAGAAGCGCGACGTGCAGGAAACAGTGCATCTTGCTAAGAGTACTGAGGAGCAGATCCGTTTCTACCTCGCCCAGCCCTATTTATCCGCGGGTGCTAAGGTCTTTATGAAGGACTTGAGCGACCTAATGGCGCAGAAGGCTGGCTTACAGCGGCAGATCACCGAGTGGACTCAACAAGTGCAACGCCTGACCGAGGAACAGAGCCGACTGCGCTCCAATCTCCAAACGCTGGTGTCAAACCTCCCGAAGGAACAGGAGTTGCGGGCAAAGTGGGTTTCGGCGTTGGCGGCTAATGAAGAACAACTGGCGGACCGCCGCGCGAAGCTCGACGATGCCGGAGGCAAAATCCGCCAGCTGGAAGAGTCCCTGGCCAAGAAGGTGCGGGAATACAAGGACGAGCCCGCGTAGCGGAGGTTCGCTTCGATCACCACATCCTAAGGGAGTTGAGCAATTAAGGTCTTAGTCATCAACCTTGAAAATGATCTTGGATCCGTCTGGAACACCTCGAATCCGCAGTGCAATGTCGCCATGATAGCGCATCGCTTTTACGGCGTCTAAGGCGAAAAGATTAGCCACGTCAAAATCGCCTCCAAGCACGAAGGGTGTTGTAGCTACGAGGCGCTCGCCCTTAGGAAGCGGACCGTGGATCTGTTGCCAGTTGTGGGCAAGCGGATACCCTGTCTGATAATTGCAATCCTTGAGAATAAGGCTTGCCCATTCTTCCAAGCTCGATGCTATCGACTCCGTGACGCCGGTCTCCGCTTCGAACCGCACGACCTCGCGTCCCCGAATGCCAAACTGGTCTCCGTAGATCTCCTCGGCGAAAAAAAAAGTGCCCAAAGCCATGTCGTGGTATTCGGCAATCCAGAGGCCTGGGTCGTTCCATTTCTCCAGATCCATAACCCCCTCTTTTTGACAAGCTGGAAAAACGTGGAGTGCCGACTCAAACGCATAGAAGCCATTCTTCCGGCTTAGAAAACCGGCTAATTGCCTTCCCAAATCGCCCAAAGAGTCGAGGATGTTGGTCCTGAAGTGCGCTGGCTCTTGGCAGATGGAATCGCCGCCTATTAATGTGAGTCTGTCTATGCTTCTAGCCATTTCTCGATCTACCACCTCTATTTTGACCTTTGTGCCGTCAATGTGTTTCCGCAACTGGTTGCCTACCGACGCTCCTGCTCCTCGGTTGTCTGATGGTGAGATCGGCCTGACAGAGGCTCCCCTTCCTCCCTCCTCGAACAATGTGGAGGAGTATTCGTCGCGGTCTTTCCCAGGCTTGGAGGAGAAATCTCTCAGCGCCTCTCGGCCCCTAGCTTTTGCACCGGCTCGATCCATCGTCGTTGCTTTTCGGTTTCTATCAAAATGTTCCCCTTTCACGCACGGATTAAATTGCTTTATGCTCGGGGACCTGCCTGAGGCCCTTCATCGTCAAATGAGGCCGGATTCGCTGCGGCGAGGTAACATTCCAGGACGCCGGGGTTCTGCGAAAGAAAGGTGTGGACGAAGAGCGATACCCACCTGGCCTGGGCCTCATCCGCTGTACCCAGGATTTCCTGTTGAGCGATGTGGAAGGCTTCGTGCCAGAGAGTGCTGAGCCCTAAGGACTGGTCCATATTTCGGTCAAGATAGATCACTCCGTCCCGATAGGCTGCCATACCGAGTATTCCTTCGCATGCGTGTATGGGGTCCACTTCACGGACATCGTACGTTCTACCGAAAATTGTCAGTTCTCCTGGAATTTGCATAAGTCAGCCTCCGAAATGCAGGTTGATGAGTTGAGGGTACTGTAAAGGGGGTGCCGAAGGTTACAAGAATCTTGAACTAGGTTATTGAGACGCCTTGAGCAAGCAGGGGCTTACAGAAAAATGTGTCACTTTAATAGGTAAGGGCACGGCATGCCGTGCCCTTACGCGATGGCTGATTCTTAATGTTGTTACCTAAACGCTCGCAGGCGAGCATGATGCGTTTTCACGGCAATTCTCTTCCCACTCGCCCCAATAGAACGGTTCCATCTCCTGGTATCGTTCCGACCACTCATGCCACTGTCCCTGAGCACACCAGTGTGTGTCCGGGCCATTGACGGGAAGAACCTCAGGATCGAGGCGGCACTGGGTTCCTTCAAACTTAATGCACTTGCTGCAAACCATTTCGGATTTCTTCATAATCTGGTCCTTTCTCTTGGAACGTCCGTTCATATTGATGTCATTACAACCTGATAAGCGAGCGGTTCCATTGGGCTTCGCGCAGCATCTGATCAGGGTTCGCGAGGCGATCCATCTCTCTGCACTGGCGTGAATGTGCCCGGCGTTCCGGGGAGGTGAGGCGCTTATGTGGCCCGGATGTCTGTGCAAGCCGGTTGATTTCCTCATCCGGCAGTAAGTGAGGGCAGGGTTCCGGTAGGAAACATTTCAGATAATCTGCATTTACCCTGGGGTAGGGCTCTCGTTGACCATTGAAGTGAAGCACGTAACGGCTTGTTCTGGATTGATACGACCGGCATGCCTCGACGGTCATGCTGCATCGCCAGCGGCATTCAACGAGCTTATCAGCGTTCAGCTCTTTCCATTGATCCACCGTAAGCGCACTTTGAATCATTTTGGCGCTCCCTTGGCTATTTGCTTCTGTTCGTGCCAGTCATACGGAATAGCCAGATGCATTCGGAGCTTGCGCATGGGTGCGAGCAAGCCGTATTCCATGGATTCCAAATGCCTTCGAGCTACCGCGTCGTCCATAGACTCCACATGCGACCTCAGCGTGGAAAGATGCTCGTGGAGCTTGTCGAATGAGTGCGACACAAGCTTGCGGTAATTTGTCTTCTGCATGGCCCGCCTCCGGATATTAGAATTGTGAGGTCAGCAGGAAAGGCCTCCCCCATTGGTCCTGATTCGAGGAAACTTATGCATTGCCGGCCCGGCTTCCGGTCGGATGAGTTGCTCGGCCGGCGGCCAGTGAACCTATAAGGTTAACTTAGCGGTTCACGTATTGCGCCTTTCCAACTGGACCCTTGTGGGCTGTTACCAATAGTTGCCGGGCGCCATATGGAAAACAAATGTTCTCTTTAGGGCCAATGGGACCATAATTAACCTGGTTTGTCAACTCTAAAATTGAAATCGAGTGCTAGACCGCTTGGAGAGGGCTGTAGAGATTGCCAAAGTACCACTTTCCTAAAAGGGAATTTTCAAACGGTTAGCTTAAAATCCCCCCTAACCCCTCTTTATGATAGAGGGGAACAAATCGATATGTTAACGCCTATTGCCCCTGCCCGCTTTACCAGAGGGGAGAACTCGGCGGGACGCATGATGCGCCCAGGCCAGACACGTGGGTCTGCCCCTACTGAATCCTGGCTGTGGCATTCGGGCGGAAATGGGCAGGACGCGGCGTTACAAGGCGGGGCCTGGTAAGCCGATCAAGAAACCACCTCAAAAGGATTTCTCTGCGATCTCTGCGATCTCCGCGGCCGAGGATAACTGCACCCGATCACCCTCGACGGGAAACTTGTATTCTTCGCTGCCAGGGCGACTGAGTGCCCATTTTGACACCCAGCAGATCTGCCAGGGCAGCATCTTCCGCTGTCCAGAGGCCGGAACCTCCGAGCTTGGATGCCACCCCCGCCTTTTGCATGAGCTGCGTCCATTTTGTCGCAGTGGCAAGCTTGTCGTCGAGGGCTCTCTGGCGATCTTCCTTTGCTGCCACATTTTGCTGGCGTTCCGTTTCCATCTGGCGGCGCAGGCGTTCCAGAGTCAGCTCTTTCAGAGCGCGGTCCTGGCTATCATCGGGAGTAGTGGAGACGCGCGGCGGGCTTCCCATTTTCTGTTGCCAATCGGACGAACTTGACAAATAGCGCTGCTGCAGGCTCAAAAGATTTTGCAAGTTTCTCATATTATCCGAGAACTGAGTCGATTCAGTTCCCTTGACATATTTGTTGTAACTCATGGCATCCCGAAAACGGTCCCCGTACCCTTTTGCAAGACTTTCTATAGCTTGCTGGTACAAGGCTGAGTCGAGAGGGGGGCTTCCGGCCTTGTTATATCCCCCGCGCCTGGTGCTCGCGCCGGCGGCCCGGCGCACGTAGTCATCAAGGGTGTTGCGCTGGCCTCCCAGGACGTTGGACATGTAGTCTCGGACCTCCGGATCAGCGGGACGTGCCACATGCGTCCCCCAGTCAGACATTCCGCCCATTGCTCCAGGCGATCCGTTCGAGGCCGGCTGCTTTTGCAGGGCTGACAGGCGGGCGACCAACTCAGCGATCTGCCGGGTCGGACCGAGGAATGGATTACTTTCCGGAGGAGAGTAGCCTCCGGAGGTCGCGTATGCGCTTCTGGTATACTCTGGAAATGGCATCTCTACTGTCTCCTATTTTCTAAGCCTTTTGGGTTTTTGCAACACTTCCTGTCTCCTCCGGCGTTGCTCACAAGGCCCCCCAGTCGCGGATGAGCGACGAGGCCATCTGTAGTCCGAAGACCTCGCTTGCATCACTAAATGCGATTCGAAACTTGAAGAAACGGCCTTGAACATTGTGAGACTCCTGCTCCAGCGCAAAGGTTTTGCTCCCTAAATTTGAGAGGTCATGAAACTCCGCGACTGTGGCGTCAGAACTGTCCCCATCGCCGTAAGCGCTCACGGTAATCGCGTGGCCGGCGGTCTTGCCGTACAGGGATAGCATCCGCAGCAACTTCCTGTATTCCGGAGATCCAAAATCCAACCATCCCGTCTCCACCCAGGCCGAAATAGTGGAGCCTAAATCAGAGGTAACCCCTGGACCAAAAAGCCTTATCACCCGGCCCTGATAGTCCCCTGCGTAAAGTCCGAGCTCCCCGAGCTTCCCCGGAGCGTTCGCATTGTAATGATAGGCTGTGCACAGACTCGCCGCGGCAATGGTGAACGGTGGCAACCATGCCCCAAGGGTGAGATCGTACACGATAAGCCTGTTGTTGGAGGCTTGCGGCCCTGACCCTGAGCAGACCATCGGAACCGACCACACAATCCAATTCTTCGCCGGCCAGTACTCGCCGCAAGCCAGGTGTAAGTAATCCAGATCAAGACGTGGGTACTGCGTGGTGTCCCACCAGTTGAGCACATCGCTTATGGTTTTGCCTCTGGAAGTATTAAATATGCTGTCAGTATGTAGGCCGGTGCTGACAAAAGCGCCATATCGGTTGAGAAAGAAGAGGCCGTATCTTTCGCCGTAGTCAAATCCAGATATCGGCGCCTTGACCACAACCTGCGAATTAATTGGAACATGGCGGGCCGCCTCCACGGTTTTGAAGTCTTGGGCGCCTTCCTCGAGGAAGTGGAAACTCTGGGTCTTCCCGATGAGTAATCCATTCCAGGCAGAGAGCGCACAAGCAATCTGATCTGTGCCTCCCAGCCGAAACGAGCCGCTGTCCTGCCCGGCAAAACCGTACTCCTCGAAAGGCCTGGAGATGTCCACCTGATCCGGCGCGTCGGGCCGGTTGCCCAAAGCGATTCTGTTGCCGAATTCGCCTACGAACTTGTATTTCTTGTGAGCGTCGGGGACTCCGTAGACTCTAAGTTCGGATATGGCACAAGTGGAGGTCAGAGCAATGCTCACATGGAAGCGCACCCAGTATCCTCTGCTGAATGAAGCATCGAATGGGATGCTTGTCCGCCAGTCTGTTGGTATGGTCCATGACAGCCCCCCTTTTTGAGCAAGCGTGTTGCCACCAGAGCCGACAGTTCCATCCGCGATAGTCAACGCAGCCCAAGTCTCCCCGTTCCAATATTCCCCGGAGAGCACGGAGGTTGCCTGGTTGTTGTCCGTGTAGGGAGTGATTTCAATCTCATTGAAGGGGGTCAGGTAACCCACATAAAGGTAATCTTCAAACTGCATGGGGACGTCAGCCTTGGAAAGCTCAGTCAACACGTTGTCGGAAAGCTCTACGGTCCAGTCCCGGATCTGGGTCGTGGCCGCGGTATAAAGGATAACCCCTAGCGCAATGTCCGGCTGTCCGTCCCCGATGTTCGCCAGTGGTTGACACGGTGCTTTGTAGCGTATCCGGGGAATTGCACAGTCGGGGCTTGTCCCGTTGGTCAAGAGTCGGAACCAGAATCCCGGAACCTGGTCGACTACGTGGTAGTCAGCTTTGAAAGGGCGGGTTCCGTTATAAGTGATTGCTCCGGATTGCCCGAGCCTCGATCCGTTGAAGATCGTGTTGTCCGTCCAACCATCGCCCCCGGTCCATGCTCCATTGCGGAAGCCTTCGATTATAGCCTGCCCACCGGATTCATAGGCCACAACATACGACCTGAGAGTCGGCACGTTAGACCCATCCGCGAGCATGGCACAAGCAAAGTCCAAGGTCGTGGTGATATGAGGGATAAAGAAGGTTGCCCATTCGCTCGAGCTAATTCCCTCAAGGGCAGCCTTGTCCATCTGGTTATGAGAATTCGCGAAAGCTTGACGCAAGGCGCCCATAGGCGAATTAACCGTCGCGTTCGGCCAGGACGGCGTTGAAGCGCTCGAGGTATTGTATTGCCAAGTTGCACCGTTCAGTTTGACGATCTGGCGCCAGGCCGCGGCAAGAAACACCCAAAAGCTCAACCGCCTATCCAAACTCACTGCATGGTATATCAGGGAAGATCCAGGGGTATGTTGATCAACTGCTATGCTATCAAAAGCCTCGTAGACAGTCGTTTGCAGTTGCGCGGTGTCGGTCGTTGTGGCTACGTACGCATTCCTGGGCACAGCCTGGAGAGTCCCGACCTCTATCTTTTCAACTGCGATAACGGGAGAAGTGTACGCCTGAGCAAACCCCGCAACGGTCTGAAGATTCCAAGAAACTTCCTCGTTTCCAAATCCGGCTTCCTTGACGTATGCTTTCTCGGTTCCTATGCCTCCGCTCCCCACGAAACCAGCCCTAGCCGTGGTGGTGACCCCATCAACCGTGTACTGCCAGGTCGCCCAGGCAATATCCATGATGACCAGATAGTCTTTGGTCTCATCGATCGCGAAGGGAATCAGGTCGCTTGTGACTTCTGTATAGTGTCCGACGACAGCACAGCCGCTCTCCCCGTTATTGAAGGTGATCTCTGTAGGAGTCGTGGTCCCGTTTTCTGTGGCGCCGCTGCGTTCAACTATCGAAACATGGTTTGTGGCAAAGCCCGCGGCAAACTCTGGATTGGCGAGATAGGTGGACCGCAGGGTGATGCGTATGTGATCCCCGGATGTCGAAATATTAGCTGCGGGAATGACTTGCCGGATCGAATACCCCGCCAACATAAGCAAGGTATTATAGGCGAAAGATACCGACCACGTAGTAGCGAGGGCATCTGTCTTAGACACAACAGTCAAGCCGTTGTAGTCCACGCTCAAACCGTAGGCTGCCGTGACCGCTGCGTTTGCGTGGACATCCGAAAGGGTCACGGACGCGGCACCCGAACCGTCGCCGGTTATGGCCGTGATCAAAAACTGACCATCGGTAAATTCGACCAAGATCCCGGGAACGATATCTGGATTCACGTTCCCAGGTCCCAACGTGACGGTCGTTCCGCCTGAAGTTGTGAAATGCCCCATCGCTCCGGAGGACTGCACCCAATTTGCTATAGTGGCCTTGAGATCCTGACGGTCAACATCTGTTGCTTCTGTGATCTGCACAGGCGCATGGAAGGTATTCGCCGTGGTCCCGCTCGCTCCCGTGTTCGGGCTCTCCATGTCGAAATAGAAGCCGTCGACTTCGGGCATATCGGTGCAGATATAGATCGCACCCCAGGTCCGGATGCCGCCCACTTGTGCAACGGTGTCAGGGTCTTTATCGCATACGTACTGGGATACGTCGTACATTCTCACACCGTCCTGAGCGATCAAAACAGCCTTTGGGTGCGGCCAATCCGACGCGTCATCGGACATTGCTCCCGGCCAAACCAGGGGAGGCTTCGCTATTCCTTCGGTTATGACAACTCGGTCATTGAGAGTAGCAAACGTGCAGACCCCCGCGTTTTGGCCAAGATCATAGATTTGCGTAAAGGCCCCGGTTGACGTGGGGAGATGGTCGGGGCAGGCGTAAAGAGCGCAACCAGCAAGTGCGGCTGCTGAAGTGCAATAAACCTCTGTCTGGTAAATCTCGTCTTCAATGAGTAGGAGGATCGTGCCGACATCCGTTATGCAGCCTGTAGCCGGTGCAGTTCCTAACGATGAGAGTTGAAGCCAAGTATTTGTGGCTACCGTGTAAACGTAGACATCGAGCGGGAAAAAAGCCCCATCTCTGCTGCCGATGATGTAAAATTTACCCGAACAGTAAAAGCCCTGATATCCACTGATGCCGTCCTCGACTGTGAGGATATCTGCTTTTCGGCTCCAGATCAGGGTATCAAAATTCAATATCCACGTCGTCTTTATGATAACCTCACCTGAAGTCGTACCCCCGGCGATGATTATCGTATCATTGTCGCTGTCGTAAGCGATGGCCGCACTGTTATTGGTGTCTTCGGGGAACCACCCTTCATCGGTATGCGTGGTTGTGTGCGCCGTCCACACCCAAGTATCCAGATCCAACTCGTAACAAGTGACGGCATTCTGGCAAACAATCAAGGAATTGGTTGCAGAGCGATAGACTCCGAGATAAACCCCTGCAGCCGGGACATCCCCTGTGGTCGCTTGCTCGGTCCATGTATTGGCTGTGCAGTCATAGACCCAGCAGTCATTCAGATAGTGATTCCCCGCGGAGAAGTAATAGCCGCCAAACATAACCACTGATTCCGAGGCTGGGGCATAGATCATGGTGGGCAAGTAACGGTAGTGCGGCGGTTCTCCTGTTGGTTCGGCAAGTAGTGTCCATGAATCAGCCGTAGGATCATAGCGGTATAAATATGTGAGCAGAGATCCATCAAAAAGCAGTGCTGCGCCATTCCCGACATCCCAGACCATACCGCAGGCTTGGATTTCTTCGGGCGCCAAAGTTCCAGCCTCAAAATCAACCGGCTCCTTCTGATAATCCACCTGCGCCACAAGGTAGCTCACTTCATTCGTGGGGAACCTGACGTTGGCCAGGGCCATGACTTCCCCCGCCGGAAGGCTACCGGAAGACATGAGAGAGGTACCGGGCCTCGTGCGCAGAGCGCCATCTGCCACGTCAACATTTTCACCGTCTGCCAGAGCGTTCTCCATGAACCGGAGCGGATTGCGTCTTCGGCCTACAATCCCGCCAGTCCAGTTGAAGAGGTTGATTGTGCGGTATGAATCCTGAGTCAACGCGATACCCCTTTCTCAAAACACCCGCAACCGAGCCGGGGGCAACTTGCTACCTCGTTCCCGGGCTCTGCCTGGGAATGTGCCGGCTAGGAGGCCCCACTTCCCCGAACTGGCGCAGCTCAGCTGCGAAGTGTCCAGCGCATACTAATTCTGGGCTCCGGGCAGAGCCAAGCACCGGGGGTTACCAGGCATTGCCTGGTGACCAGTGTCGAAATGACACCCCAGGAGCTACCTGTAGGATCTTATAGCGAGCCCGGGAGGATCTCCTGCTGCAAGCAACTTCTGTTTTTCCCGGTCATACAAGGCGGAGTACTCCTGAAACTTCACGTCTGCTCCCGGAGCATGCCGATCCCTCAAGAAGGCTTGTTTGAGCACGAAGTAAACGAACGCCATGTCGTGCGCCTTTGGTATAGGCGGGTTCGGATTAACAGCCGAACAGGTCAAATCGTTCGGCAGATAGGAATGGTAGACACAAAAACCGGATTCCATGTCTCTATCGGGTGGAGGCCAGACGAACAAGGTGTTGTTCTGCACCACGTAATATTGCGGTATCCCGGGCGTATTGGCTTCGGCTTTAAGTTCTTGATACTCCGGAAAACTGCCCAGGGGTGTCATGGGCTCCTTGCATCCCACGAACTGAAGTTGGTGCACGTGTTGATATTGCGGTATCGCTGTTAGAAGGGCTATCTCATTTGTTCCGGAGACGCTTGGGATCCAGGTCTCACGGCGCCAGAAGTCCTCCTGAGCGATGTCCTGCTGGCATCTATTGATAGAGCGCAAGATGAATGCATCCGTGAGAAATCCTCCGGCTGCTTCGTTGAAGAGGTCCCGAGCGGTGTCGATGATGGCGCCGACTCTTCCCTCGCAATCCGAAACCCGTGTGTCATCAGGTATTAGAGCCATGCTTATCCCTTTTTTCAACAAAGCCAGACCACGTTCCGCGTCAATTCCGGATCATCATCGACGTTAATAGAGTCCTTTCCTATGCCTACCCGGTTGAAGAGAGGGAGAGCCGCGGTAAGAAACGCAGACCTGAAGGTCGCATCCGGGCAGCGGATATCAGCCGCGTGGCTGACTCCGCCCTTGGAAATGTGAGCTGAGCGCTCTCTGCCTCCCGACTTCCTGTTGAATTTCTCGCATCGAGTCCCAGAGATTACAGTGACGGGAATGCCGATGAGATCTTGGATCTTGTCGAGTTTCGCAACCAGGTTCCGAGAAATGACATCGGGGTGGTCGCAGAGCCCTTCACATCTGCACGTGAAGTCGCGAGGCTTGAAATAACTAATATCAGACCAGCCGACAGGGACCCGGTGAACTGAATCAACAGCGGAGCCTTCTTCGCTTCTTGGACATATTACTTTCTCTTTTCTTTTGTTCGGAGCCATCAATTCACCTCGGTTTCAAAGGTGATTGGTTCCCGCGTGTAAAGCCGAAGGATCAGATTCACGACAGCAAGGGCAACCGTAGAAATTTCAGCCCACCGTCCCGGGTCAAAGCCGATAGCGATGAGGATTGATCCCACCAGCGCAATGAGGTTCATCCATATTGTCTTTGACGTCCACCAAACCTTTGTTCCATCCATTTCAGTCTCCTATTGTCAATCTTCGCACTTTGGTGAGTTTTTGCAGGAGCAGCCCTTCCAGGCCGTCGAGCACCACCCCTCGGCGGCTGCTGGCGTGCGTGACGTAAATGTCAGCGTCCAGACCTCGGACGATCGCTCCTACATGGCCGTTTGGTCTGTGTTCCTTGAACGTCCAAAATGAGAGGTCACATTCATCGGCATCGGCTAGGTCAATGTCTTTGCCGTGCCAGCCGCCCAGTCCCAGCGACATGCGCAATGCCGTCGTGCGGGTAATCCCCGGTATTCCGGCCCACTTGCACGCCAGAAATATATAACCCGAGCAATCCAACCCTTGGTCCAGACTCTCAGCGCCGCCCCATGTGTATTTCGGATGTTTGGCAATGATGAAGGTTAACTGTCGTTTCAGGGACCTTTTGTAGGATGGTCCAAGCGCCCAAGCATCAGGTCCAGCATAGTATTGCGCCAATAACAAGCACAACAGCAGACATGAGAATCGCTGAAGCCGTGTGGTCTTTTCCAATTCCATCCATCCAATCGTCGGGGGTTATGAAATCTACGAAGAGCATCCCGCCGCTCAAGGCTATGAGCCCTATCAGTACCGCGATGAGTCGGATAATGACGTAGCGTAAAAGAGCGGTCGGATCATCCGGCAGGACCACCGGGCTGCCCAGGAGAAGACCGACTACTCCCAGGCTTCCGATGGTTGATGCGATAAGCCACTGTCGTATTTCTCTTAACATGACACCTCCCACAAGCGGTTTGAAACCCTCTGAAAGGGGCTCCTATTCTGGCCAGAGAAAGCCTCTGTTGCCAAAAAGATACTTGTTTACTATGATGAAATAAGTTGTTGTTTTCCTGGACACTTGAGGGGAAGTCCACTGAGGGGCGTCCCTTGGCCGCCGACCACAACTGCGCCTTCCAATTTTCCGGGAAAAGGAGAGTTCTTCTCGAAGTGATAAAGCTCATTCCATATCGTTTTGGCTCCATAAGGAGAATGACCAGCCTTGGGCTGGGAGTGCGGCCATATCTGACGCTCCGCAAACTCACCAATTTGCTGAGGTGCGAAGCGGAAAAGTTTCGACGGGCGGCTCGGCCTGCTTCATTTCCGTTGGTTGCGGTAGTGGATGTCAACAGCCGGTGTAACCTGCAATGCCCTTATTGCCCTACCGGGGCCCGCCGCGACAGCGGCCGCACACAGAGCCTTATCGATCCGAAGATCGTTCAAAGGTTGGTAGACGAACTCGGCCAATACCTTATTAGCGCCCATCTATTCAATTGGGGTGAACCTCTGCTCCACCCTCAAATTGCAGCCATGGTGAATATGTTTCATAGACGCCGCATATTCACGGCAATATCGAGCAATTTGAACGTCGGCCGAAAGCAAGTCTTGGAAGAACTATGCGATGCCGGACTCGATCACCTGGCTGTCAGCATTAGCGGGGCTTCGCAGGAAACCTATGAGCAATATCACCGTACGGGCAAGCTCGCATTGGTGTTGGAAAATACACGACACATCGTCGAGTATAAGAAAAGGCAACACGTCAAAAATCCTGTGATTGAGTGGAAATTCTTGGCATTTAATCATAATTTGCAGGAAGTTGAATCCGCGCGAAATTTAGCCAGAGAATTCGGTGTGGATGTCTTCAGATGGGTGCATGGCGGAGGTCCTGACGAAGCGCGAGTCCACGGTAAGGCAGATGCCGGGCACCACATTTCTGAGAAGTTTTGCCATCAGCTCTGGCACTCAGTGGTCTTGCAGTCCGATGGAGGCATAGCGCCTTGCTGCTATTTGTTCTTCAAGCAAGATGACCTTGGAGAATATTCAGGAGATTTCATCTCAAAAATTCGCCAAAACGAGGCGTTCACGACTGCTAGATCTCTGTTTGACGCCAGATCGGCCGATAAGCTCCCCACTGATATTCAGCACCCTTGCCTAAGATGCGGGGTTGTTCACGAGCAGCCGCACTTGAGTAATTATCTCAAGTCCAATCCACATGCGATCAAGGGGCATCGGACCGGAGGGCCTTGAAAGCAAGTCGGTCTTAGTAAGTCCAATTCTCAATTCGGGTGACGTATTCTTGGACTGAAGACCATGATAGAGAATTCGAGGCCACCGTATTGGTGGGACAGGCATCCTGCCTGTCATTTCTTGATAAACAGACAAGATGCCTGTCCCACCAAAGCTTTCCGAAACACATCACCGACCTTATGAAACCGAGCACTTAGTGCCTTGACAAAAAATGTATAATAACCGTTGCCAACACCTGGGCCGAAGTGCCGACTGCGACCACCGACGACCAAAATAGGGCCCTGTGCCTGCTCGCCCACGAAGCGCGAGCCTCATGAAAGGTGTGAGCTAATCTTTGCGCGGTTTCCAGCTCGGAAAATCGTATTTCATACTTTTCGTGCCTCCTGTGGCGTGCCCGTTCCAGTTCCTCGTGGCGGATTCTGCAGTTGTCTTTCAGATTGTTCAAACAGTTGCTGATCTTTTCAAGGAGCGGGAGTTTCTCCTTGATGACAGCCACGTCAAGCCTTAGCTCTTCGAGCAATTCGCGGTCGGACATGTTTGGGGACATTTACAAACTCGCCTTTGATGAGATGGGCATCCATAGCGCCGCGAGACACAGATTGGCGAGACAGGCATCTGAAACTGTCTCAAAATCGCATCCGGAGAGATTCTTGGCGTAGGGGGCCGCTCGCTGCACCTCATTTCGGGTGGTTCACGAACCGCCCCTACGCCACGCGGGTCATCTCCTGCCCAAATTTTCAGTTTTGAGACAGTTGCATCTCGCATGTAATTACAAGGCGCGGCAAGCAGCGCCCTACAAGACCTGGATTCCTGCTTCCGTAGGAATGACGGGCAAGAAGGGCACGGCATGCCGTGCCCCTACTTCATGCCATTATCCCCCCAGTCAATGAACTGGTCCCATAGATAGGATCGTAGAGAGAATAATCGAACGCGGGCCATCCGGACGCGGCAGGGCATACCGCGTGACAGCCTTCAGACAATACGAATTCGGCGTGAACAGAGATCAGGTCCGACGTGTGCACGGTCCAGGATATCGGCACATGGGACAAGGCAGCCCCGTCCAGCAGGACCGTGAGTCTTGTCCCGTTCACTGAGGCGAGGCTAAAGTCCGACACGAACCGGCATTGATGCCCCGCGATGAATTTGGCCGTGAAATCACTGATGGCAACCCAGTTGGTATCCGATCCTGCCCCCTCGGTGGCAACAGCGTACGGCGCGGGTTTGCCCACGAAAGTCGGAAGTCGGTTGTAGGCGTTATAGACGCCCATCCAATCATATACTTTGATTGGGGCCTGCAGTCCCGTTTGTCTCTCAATCGGACAGACCAACCCAAGGTAACGATGGGTCGGAGCCTCTGATTTCACCTCAACGCCTTCACTTATCATCCGAGGTGTGGTTGCCGCTTCCAGTGCGAGCGTGCCCGAGCTGTCGTGCAAGTAAATGTTGTAGAGGGTCTCAGCGGGCAGGCCCTCGCAATTGAGGTTTATTCCCGCTTCAGGTATCTCTCTGGATTCCCACTTCGACCCATTATACAGAGCGACATCTTTGCCGGTAGAGCGCCCGTAGACAAGTTGCGGAGAATGGTTGGGAGTCGAATTCAGCACCACGTTCAGCAGCGCGGGCCTGGAGTCCTGTTGCAGATCCGACCAGATCTGGCCCTCAATGTCCGTGCTGGTTTTGCTCCAACAACCTTGGGGATGTCCGGAGCCTATAGCCGGAATCTGTCTGCGAGCGGAAAAGGAGACATCTGCGGAACCTGTCGCTCTGAAGCAAAGGCAATATCGTTTATCCCGTTGCAACTGGAGCGGATTAAAAGTCGTTCGCACCCAAACATGAGGTGTGGACCCGGTTTCGAGGAAACCCCATGGATAATTCTCCCCCTGGATGGGGAAAGAAAACGTGCAATCGCCATTCTGATCTACTTCAGAGACCCACCAGTTAAGTAGTGCTGGGACTGCTGTGGCTGCGAGGTAAACGCTAAATGAAGAGAGAGCAAAATCCACCTCCTGGGTCCAGCCGAAAAGAACAGTAACGTAGTTTGCTGTGTTGCACTGAATAGCTAATTCCCCGGTAGTCTGCATGTACGCAGGGGGAACCACCAGCCTGCCGGGCGGTTCCCCAAGCTGGCGCACCTCAATGGAGCCGCCTTGATTTCCCCTGCCGGCGCTGACAATCATGTTGCCCATGTCTACCTCCAGGCGAAGACGCTTATGTTGCACGTGCCCGAAGCAGCAGCCAGATGGGCAATGGTGTTGCCGCCGGCGGCGCTGACAGGAAGCGTCCAACTGATACCGGAATCGGTGAGCCGGGCCTCAGTGGAACCATCGACGGTGCCGCACACATGCAGGATTTCGATCCCCGATTCCACGTGCAGCAAGAGTTCTTTGAAATCAGTAGGCAAGGACAACGCCGACATGGTGGTATCCTGCCCTACAATTCGGTGAGTGAAGAGTTCCGTGCCACGGTCCAGGAGCGGATGACCGTTATCGTCCCTAGGAACAGGTTTCATCATTTAACCTCTTTCTGCTCGATGGTGGGGACCCGGCCCGGCGCAAGGGTCCCCCGTACAATTGAAGGTCAGCAATTCGCACTGGGAGCTGTCATCATTCGGTAGGGGCAGACCCACGAGTCTGCTCTGAGCGCAAACATCGGTGCGCCCCTACATTAGTTCAAAACCGCATTATCGGATCAGCCTGTCGGCAGGCCGTAGATCATGCCGATGTTGGATCTCGGACCGCGGACCACGACGCCGTAAGTCTGGAAGGAGATCAACCAGCGCTGGTATCTCCCCTGGGTGGGAATCTCTTTGCGATCGAGCCTGTCGTTGGCAAAATATCCGTATTTTGTGGCCTCGAAATTGACGATCATCAGCACGTCGGGTCTCATGTACCTGTCGGGAAGAATTGGAAAGCTCTTCCCGATTTTGGAATCAAAATGGTCCACGTAGAAGCCGACGCCTTTCTCCTCCTTTTCCATTCTGCGGTAGGAAATGTCGAAGTCGTGAATGTACTGGTGCGTGAGAGGATGGCAGACTATATGCCAGTTGCCTTTGTTGTAGTCGGCCTGCTCGTCCAGCCATAGATGTCTGGCCAGGTTGTCGAGATCTGCTTTTGTCAGAGCAACTGAATTCTTGTTGACGTACACATTGGCGTTGGGAAGCTCGCTCTGTGTAATCACAGGCCACGTGCACAGACCGCACATGGTGGGCTCGTCCGTCTTGTTCCCATACACGAAGTTCGACCCGTCGTGGTACGGCCTGGAGCGGAGCACCGCATAGGCGAGTTGGCGCCGAAGCTTCTCCAGAAGCGCCCCAATCTGATGCTCGGTTTCGTCGGCTACGATCTCGTACTTGGTGTTCTTGCGAGTCTTGGGAATCTCAAAGGTCTCCGCATGGATCTGTGTGCCCACCTCTCGGAAGATCCTGTCCAGAGATCGTGGGTCCATGGCGTCCCGGTAGTCGGACCATACCTCGGAGATGACGTCCCAACCGACCGCGCCGGTGTCGTTACTCAGGGTGGTGTTACCGTATGCCGCGACTGTCGCGGTCAAACCGTCAACAGATGAGACCTTGGCCTGGACTCCGTCGGAGGGCCGCTCCAGGATTGTTCCCGCGCGGATCACTTTCTTCACGGATTCCGCGTCTATGGGTCGGCCGAACAGATGGCCGGAAAACGTCAGAATGTTTCCGGAAAGCGTTGCAGTAACTTGTGACGGATATCCCCATTCCTCCATCCATCGCACCACCGGCCCAGTCGCCGCCGTGCCTACAGGAATCTTCGAGAGAACGTCGCTCTGGCCCTGAACAACTTTGTCCAACCCCACGAGCAAGAATTTCTGAAGCCTGCGTTCCGAGGCTTGATCGCTTTGTGTCCAGAGCTTCATGAAATCAGAAACATTTCCGGTCATAGCAATTGACTCCTTGACATATTCTGGGGCGGGATTGCTGTCGCGCTGGTCCCGCGGGTTAGGTGTGAAGAGTTTTTGCGGAGGGGTCTGGGGAGAAGCCTTTTGCAAAAAGCGTCTCCCCGGCTGGTCAGAACTTTGTCTTGCGCAGCGCCGTGAACATTTCGTCCAGCGTCTTGGCCTTCTTCATGAGTCGGTAGAACTCCTTGTCGCGGTCTACAGGCTCATTGATTTCACCTCCACTCTCGACCGCTGCCCGGTTTCTCACTTCTTTGGCTGCCGCGGATCGCCTCTTTGTTGTGAGCTCGCGTTTGTTCTCGATGCTCCTGAGCAAGTCTGCGGCTTCGTTGGGATAAAATCCTTTGCTACGAATCAGAAACTCCAATTCCCGTTCATAAGGTCTCAGGCGAGAGTTCGCGGGGTCATTGAGAAACTCCTCGAAGAGACGCCTGAAATCCCCCTGATCCCGAACGGCCTCCTCGACCTTTGCTTCAACCGCTTGACGGGACCCTTCCTGAAATTGCTTTATCATCATGGCTGTTGCCGCAACCGGGTCGTTTTGGAAGGATTCGCGCATCTCCTGTATGAAGGCTTCCTCTTGCGCGTGCTGAAGAACAAGCCCTGCATCATGTCCCATCTGATCGAGCATGCGCCGATACTCTTCAGCTTGGCGTGCCTTCTCCAGCATTCGGCTTTCGGCTGTCTTGTAAGCGTGCATAAGCTCTTCCGGAGAAGAAAACTTGTCTCCGATCTTTGCCGAATCCGGTGGCTCTCGCGTTTCATCGTCATTCTGGTCGCTTGAGGACAGGGATTCGTCCAACTCCTGCCCATCATCAAGGTCCTCGTCATACTCATCCAGATCCGTTCGAGGTTCGAATGGCTGTTCGTCCTGAGAAAATGCTTCGAGGGTCACGCTTCCTCCTGCCGGTCTCCCGCTACTGGTTCCGGGGCCGGGCCTTGATGTAGATGCGGTCCAGCCTGTTTAGGACCAGATCTATGCCCGCGACGAAGCCGCGGTTGAATTCGAGATTCTTGTCTTTGTCGAGGCATTCCATAATCTTGATAAACTGCTCTCGCTTGAGCAATTCCACGAACGCGGGAAGGAACTGGCTCTGCCACACCGGCGCCAATGCACACTGAACCAGTCTCTCTTCGATCTCCTTTTCCGAATCCTCGTCCCAGCCGTCTCTGAACAGCAAATACTCCTTGTAAAACATGGTCATAAGCTCCTCCGCGAGGTTTGTTGGTTGGCTTGAATCTGGAGAAACTGAGCCAAGGCATTAGCATCGGTAGGTTCAGGCCCCATAGGCCCGCCTTGTTCGACCAAAGGAGTGGCTGCTTCCTGGCGGGCAGCGTCATTGTCTGCAAACGGGATGGCCCTCGCGGGAGGAACCCCACTGTCACTAGACGCATGATTCATCATTCCCTGTGGCAGGTCCCCTCGGAGAGGATGTATTCGGCTCAGGACCCGCTCGACACCGTCCACCCCCAGGAGGTCGAGATAGCGTTTGATGATCTCGGAAAAGGAGATTTGCACCCCTTCACCTGAAAGAATCGACTGGAATCGGGCGAGAGTAGGCAGTACCCGCTCGATACTCTGTGCCTTCGCGAGCCTGGTCGAATCCTGCCTGGTAAGTGTGGCCACAATTCTGTACCGCCCGGTCTGTATTTCTTCCGTCGTTACAGTTATGGGCACATCAAGGCCGCTGAAATCGCGTACCGTAATGGTTTGATCCTCTAGGAGAAACTGCTGGAGCATTGAAAGGGCAAGTCTGCCGAGGGGTTCCAGAAAGCTCCTGGCGAACAGGTCCGTTCTGGTGGAAAACGGGCTCATGGCAGATTCCTGGAGGATGTGCGCCTCGGTGGCAGTTCTGCCGCCTCCTCCGACTCCCATGCTGATGTCCGAAACAGTAGTGCGCCGCTCCAAAAGGCCGTTTAGATAATTGATAAGGCTGTTCACTTCCTGCTGCGGAAAGTTAAGAGAAGGGAAGGGTTGAATGTCACCGGGCTCGTCAACAGTCCATATCTTTCCGGGGTAGACCACATCGCTGTCGGTGCTGATCTGCCTTGCCGCTGAAGAGCCGCGGCGAACGATCAATTGAGCGTTTGCAGTCAGCCTGGCGTTGTCCTGAGATTGGCTTATGAACTGAGATATGGAATGGATGAGGTCCAGGTTGCTTTCCACCGCCCCCATTCCCAGGGGCCCCGGCAGCGGCGTGTAGTGGGCTGCCAGGAAGGGTCTTAGTCCCGACCAGAGCACCGGAGTATCGGTCAGACGTACGAGTAGCCCGTTTTCGGGGGAGTCGGCCCCTTTATCGGTTACGATGGTGCACAGACACTCCTTGTGGCCTTTTGCGGTGGGGATCCGGCCGTGCCATTCCCAAACGGTGACTTTTCCTATTTCGTCAGTGTCAAGGTCGTCGCTGTCCGGATCATGGAGCAGAGCGTCTTCTGCCGTTGTCGTTCCAGACGGGGCATTCTCCGAGCGGGAGAGGAATTCTTCGCGATTGAGATTGTACACCCCTCGCTCGTATTGCTCCAACACGTGATCGTACGTCTTGTCAACCCGATGCCCGATTCCACTATGCCTTTGCACGTCGCTGTGGGTCGCGGTCCAATCCAGCAGAACTCGGTCGAGAGGGATGACCTGTACAATGGGGCAGTCGTATATCTTTTCCTCATCTTCGATCACATCAAGCGTCTCAAAATCCCATCGATGCCGAGTCACGCCCTTGGAATACCAAAATATCTTGGCATAGACGGAGCCGTACAAGACCAGGTGTTGGAGAATCTCATAGAGCCTCACGTGGATCTGCCCCTCTGCCAGTCTTGCGAGAAGGAGCTCCTGGAGCTTGTACGAGGTGGGAAATTGCAGATCCTCGGTGGTTGGCCCTTGGGGATTTTCGGGAATCACGGTCAGCCATTCAGGGCCGTTGAACACCGATTGATAGGCTTTATCCGCCCATGTATCGACGATGTACGAAGGTGCGAGGATGATATCCGCCTGCCATCGATCCTTCCCTGAACCGGATTGCTTTCTGAGACCGACCAGGTTTTCGGACTCGACCAGATCCGAGCGAGTTGACCACGAGTTCAATTCCCGCCGATTGTGATACAGGTCTTCCAGAAGCTTCCATCGTTCAACTTTGCGTTTGACGAAATCCCGTGCCGCTTTGCACCATCGGCTCACATATTTGAATGCCTCTTCCTGAAATTGCTTTGATGGGATCGGAGGAGGCGCAAGAGACCGACCTGACGGATCAGGCGGAGTTCTCACGTCATTGAGAGAAGCAGATCTGGGCGCATTTTCGGCATGTGCAATGATCGGGGTTGAATCATCCATTTATGGTGTCCTTTATCAATGACCGGTGTAGCCGCATTTATCGGGGTTTTCGCAGCAGTCTCCAAAGCTGGGGCATTCTTCCGGGCAACAGTGAAGGAGACAAAGCTCTTCAATAACCTTGTGGCTTGCAATCTCCCTGATCTCCGACTTTGTGAGGTCTTTGACGTGTTCGGGATTATTCAGATCGTATCTTTCCTTTTTGAAGCTCAGGACCTCAAACTCGCGCTGAACCATCTCGGAAAGCAGGGCGTTATTCTCCCTCGGACTGTCGCCGTTCCCGTTTGGAATCATGATATTTGTCCTAAATGTGGTTGGAATTACGTTTTGAAAGACAGTTGGCTACACATTGGAAGCATTAAGCCCAGTTACAGTGACACACCTTGGAAAGGCTTCTCCCGCCGCGACAAAGACCGACATCACCGTAGGGGCAGACCTACGTGTCTGCCCGCTTTTTGGGCGCACACGCGGGTGCGCCCCTACGTATTCTCGTGATGGCACACGAAGCCGGTCTCATTGCTTGCTACCATGGTCTATGAACGGTATGTTTTTATTTGGATGCAGCCCAGGTCGAGTTGGCCGTGAAAGCGAAACTTTGTATTCTCGCTTCTCCGTCCTTACAATTACATTATCTCGCAATTAATTAGACCCGTCAACCATTCGTTGTAAAACCTAACGATGGAGCTTGCAACTCGGTGACATAGTGGAAGATAGTGGACAGGGTGGACTAAATGTCCTTGCCCCCGTCATGAACCAATCGCAGAAAATGCGCATGCGATACCTGCTCTGGTGGGACCGACATCTTGCCGGTCATTGCGCCTCGTTCCCGGGCTCCGCCTGGGAAAGCGTTCCTGCAGGCTCCGTCTCCGCGCAGGAATCCAGCCGTGCATGGTTGTCCCACCATCTTTCGCAAATTTAACCATGACCGGGCAGAGCCTGGAGCATGGGGTTACCAGGCAAGGCTTGGCAACCTGAGCAAAAACGACAACCGCATCATTCGCGTCGCCCGTCTCATTTCACGGGAGATGCGGCTCCTTTCGCTCACCTATCTTATCCGGGCTGTCAAATAGATTTGCTTGCCCCACCGTTAGCGGCGCTGGCGCGACCTGCCTGGTCACACTCCATCCTTGACATGACTTCATAATGTGCTTATAATGTAATTACATTGAATCTATGAGGATATTTCTATGAAAACGCGCCTAGTCCGAATCGGAAATTCGCGAGGCGTTCGGATACCGAAGGTTCTCATTGAGCAGGCCGGTTTGACCGACGAAGTGGAACTGGGCGTACGAGATGGGGCCATCGTGATAGAGCCCGCGACCAAGCCCCGTTCCGGGTGGGCTGATGCTGCCAAGCGGATGCGTGAGAGCGATGAAGATCTGTTGCTCGATCCGCCTACGCCTACCAGCTTTGACGAGAGAGAGTGGGAGTGGTAATGGCCGAGGATATCCGCCGCGGCGATGTATTCTTAGTTAGTCTGAACCCCGCTCGTGGGAGCGAAATCCAAAAGACTCGCCCGTGTGTGATCGTCTCGCCTGACGAACTCAATTCCCATTTGCGAACATTCATCGTGGCTCCACTGACTACCGGAGTCCATACGTATCCATTCCGCGTGCCGTGCCGCTTTGAAGAGCATGCTGGCTATGTCGTTCTCGACCAAATTCGCGCCGTAGATCAAGAACGTTTGGTGCGCCGACTTGGAAAGCTCTCTTCATCTACACTCGAGCGCGCACTTGCCACATTGCAGGAGATGTTTGCGCCCTGATCGAGGGCTTGCACGAACGTGCATTCAAGTCAGTAACCAAGCTTGCCGGGTGGCGTGTAGCGCACGTTCCACCGGGATTTTACAAGAAGATCCTCCACAATTCTTCCTCGCTGCTGCCGTCCTGAAATCTCTTCTGCTCAACCCTTTCCAGAGTCACTTCCTCTTCGCTCATGACCTCTTTGAATCTCGAGGTGTCTCCCAAAACCTTGCCGAAGATATTGTTCTCGTTATGGTGTAAAGTCGAAGCGCTTCATCGGACCGAACCCACTGGGACGCCTTTGGGAGGTGCCGGATTCCTTCCGGAGCTTGAGGCTGCGTTGGGCAGATCGGTGCGGCGCCAAAACTCAGGCCCGAAAGGTTCACCGATATCCTCGACAAGATATATACGATGTCTCTGGAATGCGGTGAGCACGATGGCTGTGTACAGAATGGACTCATCCAAGGACAGGTCCTTAATAATAATGTCCACGATGGGTCAGAGGCTGGACCGTTCCAGGTCAATGAGGCGCTTTTTGGTGTCCAGGCCGCCGCCGAAACCGGTAAGAGAGCCGTCGCTGCCGATACACCGATGGCACGGCACAATGATGGGTATAGGGTTTTTCCCGTTGGCTCCGCCCACGGCCCTGACGGCTTTGGGGTTGCCGATCGCTTCAGCGAGGGTTTTGTAGCTGACCAGCTCGCCGTAGGGGATGGTGCGCAATGCCTGCCATACTTTGAGCTGAAAAGGGGTCCCCACAGGCGCCAGTGCGAGATCGAATTGTTTCAATTCACCCTTGAAATAGGCCCGCAATTGAGCTTTGACCGGTGCAAAGAACCCGGGCTTCTTCTTCCAATCGCCCCGGATGATTATTGAGTTTTTCTCCTTTGGAAAAACGATGTGCCGCAGCCCTTCTTCGTCTCCCACAAGGGTAAGCGTTCCAATCAAGCCTGTTTCAAAATAGTCGTAGAACATGATGCTGCCTCCTTTAGCTGTGCCAGAGGTACATGGCCGCGTAAGCACGCCACGGACGCCATTTTTCGGCTCTTTGCCGGATTTTGGTCAGGGTAAGCCGTTTGTCGCCTTGCCGCAACGCCTTGATGATGCCCAGATCGCCCGCTGGAAAGGCGTCGGGTTCACCCATTGCCCGCATGGCAATATACTGGGCCGTCCAGTCGCCGATACCGGGAATCCGAGTCAATTGTTCAATGAAATCCGCAAGCGACCCCTTCACCACAAAGGAGAGTCTTTCGCGATCCACTTCTTCCGCCAGCGCTTGGACGGTCCGGACCCGCGTTTCGGGCATACCGATCCCTCCCAGATCACAAGCGTTCAACTCATGCGCGGTTGGGAAAAAGAGTGTGAGTTCCGGATGGTCCGCGGATTCAAATCGCGGCCCTGCCTTTGCGGCGATCCGTCCGATGACGGTGCGGGCTCCCTTGACTGAAACCTGCTGGCCCACCACCGCCCGTATGACAGCTTCAAAAGGATCCCAGGCGCCGGGTAACCTGAGGCCGGGCAGTTTGCCCACAGACCTTTCAAGCACGGCGTCTGCGGCTAAGACGTCATGAATGGCTGTCATATTGGCATCCAGGTCAAACATGCGTCGCACCCTCTCAACAATGGACATCAGGTCGCTGCTGCCCGACAAGGCCACTGTCAGCAGCAACGCGTTTTCTCTTGCCGCGTGCGCCACGGAAATCATACCTGTGGTCTCGTTGATTCTGACGGTGCGACGATAGGCATCCCCCGCAACGACCTCTACGCCAGGTATGGCTCGCAACTCGAAAAACCCCAGCATGCGCTGCCAATCAAAGGGCGGGCGGTAAGCCAAGGTCAATGTGCATTGGAACAGCTCACTGCCGGTGGTCTTGTTGCTATTGTTCCGCCTGCGAATGGCCGACGGGGTTGTGCCATAGGTCTTGCTGAACGCTGCATTGAATCGCCGGATGCTGCCGAACCCCGATGCAAAAGCGATTCGAGTGACGGACAGATCTGTTTCGGTAAGCAGCTTTTTTGCGAAAAGGATTTTTTGGGTAGTGGCCAGAATTTTAGGCGAAGCGCCGATATGGGTTTGAAACAATCGGCGCAAGTGACGACTGCCCACACCAAGCTTCGAGGCCAGGGCCTCCAGAGACCCTTCATTCAACGCACCCTGACGGATCAGCAACATGGCTCGGGAAACTGTGGCGGATGTACCGTTCCAGGCCGGACTGCCCGGTGCCGCCTCGGGCCGGCATCGGAGACAAGGACGCAAGCCGGCTTCAGCCGCTGCAGCCGCGGAAGGAAAGTAGACGATGTTCTCCGGCTTAGGCGAACGCGCCGGGCATATAGGCCGGCAATAAATACCGGTGCTCAAAACCCCTGTGAAAAAGAGGCCGTCGAACCGAGGGTCCCGCGCCAACCGCGCCCTCTCGCAGATCCGCGTATCAAGTGTCATGTCTATCGTCTCCAGTACATGGATGCTTGAAATCCCATATAATTTCTATCCCACCGGTGTATTAAACAACGGTTCATGGGTTCCAAGGCTCTAACTCTATGTTGATGACACTTTGCCTTTGAGGCAAGACGTTTTCGGACATGATTGTGAGAAGGGGCTCCAGGACTAGGAAGGAGCATGGCAGCCGCGTAGGATGCTGGTGAGCGAAGCGAACCGCATCTGTCGCGAACCGAAAACCTCGAGCGATGCGGTTCATCCCGCTAGCTGCGGGATTCACCACATCCTACCCGCGCTGACGCGTCCTCGCGTGTGGTGCCTCTAAACAGCCAAAGCGAGGGCTTCGACCAAGGTTTCGGGCAGTGTGATTGGAGCAAAGCAGTCCTGTGGAAAGAGGTAATCTTCACCGGACTCATCTATTACGCGGGTCATCCGATGAACGGCGGCAGTAGCATCCGGCACTACTCGATAAATTTTGCGCAGCTCCAATGAAGCATTGTAGCCTTCATTCTTGATGCAGACAACAAATTGTGGTTTGCCCTGTTTTTGTTCCATAGCCATCACTTGGGTTCTGAGAGAATGCGCTTGACCTTGATGTCCTTCTTACCAATGCCGTGGGCTTCATACCAAGGTACTTCGGCTTCGCAAGCCATACCGTCGGGTAAGCGCACCGTTGCCAGTCCTTTGAGTTTTCGCCAACGTCCATAACCGTACATCTTCCGCAAGCGATCGATTTCCCGAATGGAACCACCGACTGCAATGGTTTCGATATGAGTGATCTCGCTAACGATCTCAATCGCGGGTTCCATGTCCTGGATTGTATAGTTACTCCTCTTTTAAATCAATCTGGGTCTTTATCGATTCCTTTCGGGGACACCGACTTGTTTTCTTTTCACCATGGGGCAAGATCGGATAATGAAGAGACCACGTCCAGGCAGGCATTGGTTCGGCCTTTTCGCTCCTGCCGTCCTGCACAATCGCTGCTACTCAATCCCCTCCAGAGTCACTTCTCGTTCGCTCATGACCTCTTTGAATCTCGTCGAGTCTCCCAAAACCTTGCCGATGATGTTCACGGCAGATGCGGGCACTATTTTGCCCGGACTACTCATTGGTGTGGGGCCG
>JBKQMK010000139.1:0-5556 GCA_052146735.1 Desulfomonilaceae bacterium
CTCGGGACCCTACGACCGGCTAGATCCCCATGGATGGGTATCAATAATGGACACTATTGAAGATGGAGAGGAACAGATTCTCAAGCAGCGTGATAGGCAACGGCTTACGATTGTGAAGTAGCCCCATTGGCGGGCTTGCTGCGTCGTGTATTCGTAATTCTCACAACCGAACGGCCGTCCACCCCATAGTGACTAAGCGGTCCGTGCAACAGCTCTCCCGATGTCGTGAGAGTTGAATTGCCAGCATATTCTCTCATCAGAGAGTCTTGTTTCATTCAGCGCGAGGCCATCGGAGCATTTTCAGGGCCTTCAATTGGTCGAGGCAGTATCACCACTCAATCCCACAGCCGTCTTGCCGAGATTTCCCCGTAACAACAACCACATTGATGGCCATCGAGGTCTGTAGCTGACGATGGTGACCCCGAAAGGGGCCAAAAAAGTGCCAAAAGGTTTTGGCCTCGCCGCCCTCCTATCTTCCACACGCCACCGATGACCTCTTATCTCCTTCCACCACAAGCGAAATGCCTTTTTCGTTGACTTGGTTTCCCGTCGCCTGTACCCTTTGAGCCTTACCTCAAAACCCAGAGATCAAGAGCCATGCAAAGGTAGAGAGATATGGGAGCAAATCAGGATGGACTTAAAAGACGTGTTTGACCAAATTGTTAACCGGATGGAGCGTGCAAAGGAGAAAGAAATAAGGCCAGAAATCACCCCTTCCCCGGGAGAATGCACCATCACCATCCCTGAAAAGGAATCACCGTACAGCATCAAGCTAAAGCAATACCCGAATGGGGTAACCATTAATACCCAGTTAGGCGGCAAACCCCAACACCAGCTGATGATGCCTGGTGCAACTCTACCAGATGCCTTGAGGGTCATGCAAGCGGCAATCATAATCGTCTATGGAAAGTCCTTGCACTGAGGGAGGCAGCACCGGGGGCAAGCAGAAAGCAGCTGCTCTGGCGACGCCCGTTCGTACCCTCCCCAACTTTCGCTTCCGATGGACACCACATGTTCACTCGGTCTGATGAGACAGATCATTCAACCCCAACTTGTATCCTGCCTTCCTGCGCGACTTTCTTGCCCGCACTTGACTCTTGCCCTCTTTAACTCCAATCTAGAAAAATAGGCAAACGCCTTGGCGGGCGATTAAGATAGGCAGGATTTTAATAATGAAGAGGATGCTCGCATTCTTAGTCCTTATATCATGCCTAACGGTCGGGTATGCTGCTGGGAAGGACATACTTGTAGTTCCGATTCCATCTGGTGAGGCTCAGTACGGTTCCACGGCGACAACAGCCGCCGTCTTCAGCAATCTCCTTGCAGGTATTACTTCAAACATGGCCATGAAAGCTGCGAGGGACCATGGCCCTGAAGCTGTGCAAGCCTTTCGAAGACACGGACCAGTCTTGCTGAAAACCATGAGGAATTGGACTGAGACAGCGCTTAATTCCGGGGGCCGATACGCAATTCAAACCTGGTCCAGCAGCAAGAAGTTCGTTCCGCAATTCTTGACAGGGGGAAGAAATATTGGGCTCAATGCCTTGCAAGCCAGCATAGGGATTGCTCAAAAAGGCTTCGGCGGATTTCTGAAAGATTCCGAAACTGTCCCAACTCGAACCATAGGACAGGGGAAGACTTCATCAAAGCCCGGACCTAAAAGATTACCTAAGAAGACTGCTGGGTCTTAGTACTCTGTCCGATAGGGTCAAGCCCGTCAGTTGTAAACCCCTAAGATTTTGACTGTACAGCAGTCAGGAGAAACTGGCGAGCTTGCGGGATTTGGAGCGTGAACATGATAGACGAACACCAGACGGGGGATCACCAGGCAGAAGAATTGCGTGAGCTGCGTGTCAGAGTGGACGAGTTGACAAAGACCGAGGCAGAACTCCGGGAGAGATTGCAAAAGCTCCAAGATGCGGCCGTGTTTCCTCGAGCGCTCCTCGACAGTGTGCCCGATCTGGCGTGGATCAAAGATGAAGAAGGTAAATTTGTCCTGGCCAATGAGGCGTTTATCAGGCATTGCGGGGTGAGTCATGAAGAACTCATCGGAAAATCCGATTTCGACTTCTGGCCGCGCGAGCTTGCCGAGCGGTACCTGAATGATGATTTGGAAGTCATTCGAACGGGTCGGCCAAAAAAAATAGAGGAAACTTTGGTACACACTAGCCAGGGAGACATATGGATAGAAACAATCAAATCACCGGTCCGAAATGGGGCCGGTCAGGTTACGGGGGTAGCGGGCATTGCCAGGAATGTCTCTGAGCATAAAAGGTCGGTGGAGGAGCTTGCACGAAGCGAAGCCAAATACAGGGAGCTGGTTCAGAATGCGAAGAGCATAATTATGCGATTTGATACGCAAGGGAAAATCACTTTCTTCAACGAATATGCTCAGGAGTTCTTCGGGTTCACGGAGCAGGAGATACTGGGCCGACATCTGATCGGATCCATCGTTCCACAAACCGAATCGACGGGCAGAGATTTAGGGGACATGATTCGATATCTCATAGCCGAGCCGGATCGACATACCCCAAACGAAAATGAGAACATTCGGTCAAATGGTGAAAGGGTATGGGTTGACTGGACCAACCACGGTTTGACGTCCAGCTCGGGACAGGTGACGGAAATCCTCTCCGTGGGTACGGACGTCACCGATCAAAGGAAAACACAAAGACTACTTCTTGAAAGCGGCCGAACTAAAGCAGTTTCTGAGCTTGCCGGGGTAGTTGCCCATGGCCTGAGTGATCTGATTCAGATCGTTGTGGGGGGTGCTCAACTGGCTCTTATCAACCTCGAATTAGGTAACCTTCCGTCTATAAAGAATAATCTGGAAGGGATTCTTGATAACTTGCGCCAGGGAGTATCAGCACTCAAATATCTCGATTACCTGGCTCATCCACACACTGAAACGCCGTACCTTCAGACTAAAGTGCTGGATCTGTCCAGGGCAGTTCATCGTGCCTTGGATATTGCAAGGCCATGGTGGAAGATTAATCCCGGGCGATCGGGGATTAATGTTGTCGTCAATCGAAATCTCGGACCAGGGTGCTTCGTAAATGGCAATGAATATGCACTCTTCGAAATTCTTATTAGCCTCGTCAAGAATGCGGTAGAGGCACTCCCAAACGGTGGAATCATTAATGTTTCCACGTATGCAAAAGGTGAAAACCTTGTCCTAGAAGTTCGAGACAACGGAGTCGGCATACCTCAAGAGATGCTTTCAAAGATATACGAGCCGTTATGGACCACCAAGGGAGCAGAGGCCACAGGGATGGGCCTTGTACGAACTCGAAACATCGTCGAACAGCATAGGGGTACCCTCACGGTTGAAAGCCGGGAATGTTACGGAACGACAGTGAGAGTGATTCTGCAGCGGACTGAACCGCAGAAGCAGGAGACGGAAAAGCCTGCATCCGAGGAACTGGGACCGACGTTAAATGTGCTTATTGCAGACGACTCCGAACCTTTATTGAGAGTGCTGCGGGATGCTCTCACGTCTGCCGGTCACAGGGTCTTTTCAGCGCTTTCAGGCCGCAAGGCCATCGAGATATTTAACACAAGCAGGATAGACGTGGTGATCTGTGACTCTGAAATGCCGGAAATCAATGGCTGGCAGGCGTCTATGGCCATAAAGGAGAAATGTATCATAAAAGGGATTCCCAAACCACCGATCATACTCACTATTGGCCTTGGTGAACAAAGTCTCCAGATTGAGAAGATGGAAGAACATGGAGTGGATATGATATATGAAAAGCCCGTTGAAATATGCAGTTTAATGAAAGCAGTGCGTGATGCCGCCAAGAAACCGACTGCCGTATGACTAGCAGACTAATTATTTAAGAATTGCATTCTTGGTAGGAGTTTTCAACTCTGAGTCATCGTTCTGAGCTGACCTGATCGTCAGCAATTCCTTGCCCACATTTGGGTTGAAACCCAGTGTTTCTCGGTAGTCCTCGATGGCATAACGAAAAAAGATAAAAGAAACGTGGGAGCAATAGAGAATGTATAAGGAATACAGACCTTATAGGAACTTCTTGATATTGGCCGATATGATTCTCACGCTGGCTGTTTTCGCGGTCATGGCTGAACCGAGAGTGCATCTGCAGAGCAAAATTGTCGAGTCAGCCGACATATTGAGGATCTTGGTTCTGTATGTCACGGTTTTTGTGCTCTGGGCTGCTCTCTTCGGCATTACCGATGTGTACAACTTGGCCGCAATTCAATCTTTTTCGCGTCAGTGGGGCCGTTTCACGTCGTCATATTTTCTGGCCGTGTTTGTTTTTGGTGGGGTTCTCTATTTCACATACCGTGACCTGCCCAGATTGCTCGTATTATATTTCAGCGTGGCAAATTATTTCGTATTGCTGTTCACTCGGTACTTTCTCACCCGTTATTTGCGTAGGGCCCTCAAGACCGTAGAGCGTACCAACGTTCTTATTGTCGGGACAGGAGGGAATGTCATTGATTTGGCAAAATTCATAATGACGGAACACAGTTCCATATATAACCTCGTGGGATTCGCCGACAACGATTGGGACTGTCCTAGTCCTTTACCTTCCCCGCTGATCGGCCAGTTGGAAGAAGTCCCCCGTCTGGTTAATCATTACGGAATTCATCTCGTTGTAATAGCGCTGCCCGAGAGCCGGTCTCGTCAGATTCAAAATCTGATCAATGATCTTGGCCCATGGCCGGTGCGGATATTCCTAATCTATGACCTCGGGAAAGTTGTGCTCCTGAGGTCGGAAGTTGAAAGATTCGGACGTTCGCTGGTTATCGGGCTGCGTGAGCCTGTGATACAAGGTGCGCAGCGCTTGGTAAAGAGAGTTTTTGATTTCACCGCTAGTCTCTTGTTATTGATTGTGACGTCACCTCTTCTGGCGATGATCTGGATCGCAATCAAGCTGGACTCTTCCGGTCCCGGCATTTATCGATCGGAACGGGTGGGCGAGAACGGAAGTCTATTTAAGATGCTGAAATTCAGGTCCATGGTAGTGGGCGCCGACAAACTCAGCGATCAATCCATGAGCACCGACGAAGAAGGGCGCCCTATCTACAAACTTGAAGGAGATCCCAGAGTGACCCGAGTCGGCAGATTTCTGAGGAGGACTTCGCTAGATGAACTCCCTCAGCTCCTAAACGTGCTCAACGGAGAGATGTCTATGGTAGGCCCCAGACCGGAGCAGCCTTTTATTGCCGAGAATTACGATATATGGGAACGGGAAAGACTGGCTGTTCCTCCCGGAATTACCGGCTGGTGGCAGGTATCGGGCCGAAGTGACCTCCCTTTGCATCTGAACTTCTGTCTTGACCTTTATTACGTAACGAATTACTCACTCTTTCTCGATTTGACAATTTTGCTGAAAACCGTCGTCGTTGTGTTAAGGGGACAGGGAGCCTATTGAAAAGGTGCAATATGGGCGAACCATCTAATACCAGTTCGCGATTCAGTTTAGAATTTGATATAAGCTCCCCGACTTAGATCTTGGGGAGGTGTCTGATGGGTGGAGTGACGTCGGCGCTACCACATCTTTCGGCATTCGAGGTGTCCGTACGCCT
>JBKQMK010000140.1:0-14762 GCA_052146735.1 Desulfomonilaceae bacterium
CTGCTCCTGAGGCCATACTCACAACGTGGATCCTCCATACTACACCAGGAGATCCTTTCCCTATCCCAGGAGGTCATGGTACTATACCTCTAACTTAACAAGTGGTACATAAAACGGGGGCAGGCCAATCTTGGCCTAAAATAAGGGCCTTCTTTTAACTCTTTGTGTCTGACCATCCAGCTGGCTGAAACTTTGCAACTCACGAGAAAAAATTTGACACCATCTGATATGAGCGTCTAGACTCGATGAGCGTGAGTTCCAGATGTCACTATCAGAGACACAACTCGCCTGGTGATTTCTGCGGGATTTGGCCCGGCGCTCAAAGCAAAACGAATCCACTTCATTGACGAAACCAGAGCTGGCCTATTCCCAAGTCTGCCGAAGAAATCCGGCGGAGTGAATAACGCACAATCACAATGGCATGGACAGAATGCTTCGCGCTGAAAATCGGCTCCGCTCAAGAATCGATGGGATGATGTGGATCGCGATCGAGTTAGTCGCGCGACGCAGAAGGCACCTCGCAGAGGATGCCCGACAAAAGAAGGCGTTCAGTGGGACAACGGAATTAACCGCAGAGTGCGCTGAGAACGCAGAGATGAGAAGAGGATTTGAGACCGCCGCGTGGCCCTGCGTAGTTACCCTGATAGGCCAGCATAGTCTTCACTGTCACAGAGCCGAATGTGCTATGCCTCAACTAGGAGAAATGCAGACAAAACAGGACCCTCTGCGATCTCTGCGGTGAACCACTACGATATCGGGAATCACCTTGTGATGTTATTTCTGTTGATGACAGATTACCGGCGATTCCCGCGCGAGTGTGAGAGATTGCCTATGAAGGTGGGACAGGGAGCAAGAACATGGATTCGACACCATTGACCGAAGGTACTCTTCTTTGGCAACCCTCGGAAAATTTGCTGAGAGAGGCGAATATCTCTCGCTACCTTCGATTTTTGAAAGATGCAAGAGGGCTGAGTTTTGGCACCTATGAAGATCTGTGGAAATGGTCCGTGACGGAGTTGGAAGATTTCTGGTCATCCATTTGGGAATTTAACGGAATCACAGCATCGGCCCCTTACAGCAATGTCCTCTCGCAGAGAAAAATGCCGGGCTCCCTCTGGTTTCCCGGCGCAAAACTGAACTACGCCGAGAATGTCTTCCGTTGGGCATCGTCCGATGGTCCGGCGCTGAAATTCCAGTCCGAAATCACGCCCCTGACTGAAATCTCCTGGGAGGAGCTTGGATCGCAAGTTGCCTCTATAGCCACAGCACTCCGCAATTTCGGAGTTGTGAAGGGCGACCGGGTGGTGGCCTATTTGCCGAATATACCCGAAGCGATCATTGCTTTTCTCGCCTGTGCCAGTATCGGCGCCATCTGGTCCAGTTGTTCCCCTGACTTCGGATTCCGGAGCGTAACCGACCGGTTTCGACAAATCGAACCAAAGGTGCTTTTCGCTGTTGACGGATATCAATATGGAGGGAAAAAATTCGACTGCCGGCCTACTATCGCAACACTGCAGGATTCATTGACCACGTTGGAGCGCACCGTCCTGGTGCCGTACTTGTATCCTGGACAGGCTTCGAGCGGCCTTGAAAAGGTGCTCGTGTGGAATGACCTTATCAGGCAACGTGAGACCCTGACATACGAACAGGTGGAATTCAATCATCCAATGTGGGTGGTTTATTCTTCCGGAACAACGGGCTTGCCGAAGCCTCTGGTCCACAGCCAGGGGGGAATCCTCATTGAATTTCTCAAATTTACCGGGTTGCACGTCGATGTGAGGCCGGGGGATTCTTTTTTCTGGTTCAGCACCACCGGGTGGGTGATGTGGAACATCATGCAGGGAGGACTTCTCCTGGGTTCGACTTCCGTGCTCTACGACGGGAGCCCGGGGTATCCTGACATGAACGTGCTATGGGATCTTGTCGAGAAAGCGAAAATCACCGCATTCGGCGCGAGCGCTGCGTACATCACTGCTTGCATGAATCAAGGACTGACTCCGGGGAAATTCCGCGATCTTTCGGCATTGCGGGTAGTGGGTTCCACAGGTTCGCCTCTGTCGCCGGCAGGATTCAAGTGGGTATACGACAATGTGAAAGACGACGTTCTGCTTGCCTCCGTGAGCGGCGGAACAGACCCTTGCACCGGGTTCCTGGGCTCCTGTCCGCTGCTTCCTGTCAGGGCGGGAGAGCTTCAGTGCCGCTGCCTGGGCGTCAAGGCCGAATCGTATGATGAAAACGGTAAGTCAATGTTCGACCAGGTGGGGGAACTGGTGATTACCGAACCCATGCCATCTATGCCGCTATATCTCTGGAACGACCCGGATAACAAGAGATACATTGAAAGCTATTTTGAAGACTTTCCGGGAGCGTGGAGACACGGAGACTGGGTCAAGATCACGACCAGGGGAAGCGCTGTCATCACCGGACGCTCGGATTCCACACTCAAACGAATGGGTGTGAGAATGGGCAGCAGTGAGATATACGGAGTGGTAGACGAACTTCCGGAAGTGCTCGAAAGCCTCGTTGTGGGGTTCGAGAATGCAAAAGGCAAATATATAATGCCGCTCTTCGTGGTGGTAAGGGATGATGTAGTCTTCGACGACTTGCTTAGGGACAAGATAAAGACTGCGATACGGCGGTCGCTCTCTCCTCGGCACGTACCCGATGAAATTCACGCAGTGCCTTCCATCCCGAAGACATTGAACGGGAAGAGACTCGAAATTCCCGTGAAAAAAATCCTGTCAGGATCGCCTTTGGAGAAATCGGTAAACGTAGACTCCATGAGCAATCCGGATTCGCTAAAATATTTCCAGGACCTGGCAAAAGTGATGAACGGCTGATCTGTTTGGTCCGGAACCTGGGATGGCCCGGATCATTACATTCGCGTTTCTTGCGTGCTGTCAGTCTCTATAGGTGGGTCTTGCCGCACGCCAAAGTGAATTCTCTCGAACAGTGTGGATTTCCAATGACGCTCAATTCTTCGAATTACTCGCCGATCTTGGAAGTTAAAGGTCTCACAAAGCATTTTGGAGCTTTGACTGCGGTCAACGGCGTGAATCTTCGGGTAAACAGCGGCATTCAATCCGTCATCGGTCCCAATGGCGCGGGCAAGACCACCTTTTTCAACTTGCTCAGCGGATTTCTTATGCCTGATAAGGGGCAGATCTTTTTCCAGGGCAAAGATATCACCCGAAGCCCTCCTTATGAGATCTCCCAAATGGGCATAGCACGATCCTTCCAGATTACCAGTATATTTCCGGGCCTTACAGTACACGAAAATATGCGGGTTGCCTGCCAGTCCAGATCAAAGTCTCGCTACAATTTCATGATCCCCTATAAAGGATTGCAAGGCGTTGACGTTGAAGCCGAACGAATCATCCGGGAAGTGGGGCTCGGAGAGTGGGCGCATTCACCGGCCAGGAATCTTCCTTACGGCCTTCAAAGGTGCCTCGATATAGGGATTTCCCTGGCTACAGCACCACAGTTGCTTCTTCTGGACGAACCGACTTCCGGGATGAGTACCGAGGATACCGAGACTATTCTGAGGCTCATCGAAAATATTTCAAAAGTCATGCCTGTGATCCTCATAGAGCACAATGTGGACATGGTGCTTGCCATTTCGGACAGAATTGCAGTGCTCTACCAGGGAGTGCTCCTCGCCGAAGGGACACCTTTGCAGATTCAGGCCAACAAGGAAGTGCAGGAAGCCTATCTGGGAGGATACTGAAGTGCTGCACCTGGAGGACATTCATTCGCACTATGGAGACAGCCACATACTCAAAGGGATGAGTTTCCGGATCGGGGAAGGGCAAGTTGCTACGCTGCTAGGGAGGAACGGAGCTGGCAAGACCACAACGCTAAGGACAGTTATGGGACTGGTTCCGGTTACCCGAGGGCAGATCAGGTTCAGGGGAAAGGAGATTACCAATCAAAAACCGTATCGCATCGCCAGAAAGGGCGTAGGGTACGTGCCTGAGGAAAGGGCCATATTCCCGAGCTTATCGGTATATGAAAATCTGACGCTGCCCTTGTCCAGGGGAGGGCCCGGGCTGTGGAGCATTGACAAGATTTACGAGCATTTCCCTGTGCTCAAACTCAGGAGCCACCACAAAGGGTCACAGTTATCGGGCGGAGAACAGCAAATGCTGGCAATCGCACGAATACTTACCATGAACGTTAAACTAATCCTTCTGGACGAGCCTACGGAAGGATTGGCACCGATGCTGGTGAGAGGAATCGCCAAAATTGTTGATGAACTAAAACGTGAGGGCCTGACGATTCTACTGGTGGAACAGAATGCTCGATTCGCCGAGGAAGTCGCGGATTATCACCATGTTATATATAACGGGCGGATCGTTTACAGCGGAAGCAACGAGGATTTCAAAGTCGATGTGGAGGTAAGGTCGCGATATCTTGGTGTTTAGTGGTGCCTGGAGACGCGTTCTGCCAGGCGCTCGATTGGCAAAACAGCCTAACTAGGAGGGAAACAGATGAAAGGAAAATGTCGGCCGACCGTGTTGGCATGCGTGCTGATCACTGGTTTTATCTTATTTCCGGCAGTTCAGGGTATGGCCGAACCCGTTAGAATTTCGGTGCTTACCGACATGTCAGGTCCTTACGCGGGGATCACTGCCGAAAACGTGGAAGCAGCGAAGATGGCCATCGCCGACTTCGGCGGGAAGGTTCTCGGTGAGCCGATCGAGTTCATCTATCGCGACCACACGTGCAAGCCCGACGTGGCAAATCAAAAAGCCAAGGAGCTGTACGAAAAGGAACATGCGGATGTGATTTTCGATTGTCCAAACAGTGCGGCCGGTCTGGCGGTTGCGAATCAAGCTAAGCTCCACAAAAAAGTCTTTGTAGCGATCGGTTCTGGAACGACGCGTCTTGCGGGTGCCGACTGCAATCGCTACACGTTTAAATGGGCATACAACGACTATATGCTGGCCACTGCTGTGGGTTTGTGGGCTGCGGAAAACCTCGGAAAGAAGTGGTACACCATTACGGCTGATTACGCATGGGGCCACGACCTGCTCCACCACTTTACGGAAGCGCTCAAAGCCAAAGGAGGCACTCTTATCGGCAACGAAATGGTAGCCCTGGGAACTTCCGATTTCAGCCCCTACATCCTGAAGGCCATGAATGCAAACCCGGAAGTCTTGGTCCTGCTCAATGCAGGCAAGGATGCGGTTAACGCGACCAAGCAAGCGACGGAATTCGGTCTGAAAAATAAAGTGAAAATCATTCACGCGCTCCTGTTCATTCAAGATATCAAGGCTTCCGGCGATGTCTTTGCAGATGATTATGTGACGGGCGCATGGTACTGGAAGAGCGACAATCCAGGCTCGAAGGAATTTGTGGAAAAGTGGAAAAAACAATTCAGCAGGCCGCCCAACTGGATGAACGCAGCAACTTATAGCGCTGTGACGCAATATCTAAAGGCAGTGGAGCGTGCCAAAACGAAGGATTCTCTACCTGTGGTGAAAGCGCTGGAAGGACATGAGTTCAAAGACCTTCTGGCGAATCCGGGTAAGATCCGAGCCGAAGATCACATGGAAGTGGGGAGCGCCTATATTCTAAGGGCAAAAAAGCCCAGCGAAATCAAAGAAGATTGGGATTTCTTCCAAATAGTAGGCGTCATTCCGCCGGATAAGGCGTACCAGGATCCCAAAGATACCGGGTGCACAATGGATAAAACCGAATGACTCTTTTCGAGGCGGGAGGAGCTGAATGCACCGGCCCATCCCGCCTCAAACAAACAGGAAGATACTTTACATGACCCTACAGTTCGTCCTGATGCAGCTTTTCAACGGCCTGATTCTTGGCTCGCTATATGTGCTGCTGGCTTTGGGGTTATCCATAATTTTCGGGATGCTTGGGATCATAAATTTTGCTCATGGCGCTTTTTTTATGTTGGGGGCGTACGCAGCTTATACAGTAACATCTTATTTTATCCCGAATTTTTGGCTGGCTTTGATACTCGTGCCTGTTGCCATGGCCATTTTTGGAGCCATATGCGAGATGGCATTCTTCAGGCGCTTGTACGATTTGCCGCCCCTTTATATTATGCTGCTCACCTTCGGTTTGATGCTGGTCCTCCAGGATGCAACAAGACTAATCTTCGGCAGCATGGGCGTGCCTTTCGGAACCCCCAAATCGCTGGCCGGGGCGGTTAATCTGGGATTCATGTATTATCCGAGCTATCGGCTTTTCTTGATTATCATTACCTCTCTGACTGCGTCGGGTGTTTGGCTGTTCCTGACCAGGACCAAACTTGGCAGCATCATTCGAGCGGGCACGGATAATCCCAGAATGGTGGAGGCGCTGGGCATAAACATATCGAAGGTAATGACTCTGGTCGTGGCGCTGGGAACCGGCCTTGCCGGTTTGGCGGGGGTTCTTGCCGCTCCCATTCAAAACGTGCGTCCTCTCATGGGTATGGACCTTCTTGTGGATTGCTTCGTGGTTGTGGTGATCGGCGGGATGGGCAGCCTGGGTGGCTCCATCATCGGAGGTCTGATCGTTGGAGAGATAATAGCAATCGGAGTCATGGTTTGGCCGCCGATGGCTAATACGCTCATCTATTTGTTTATGGCAGCATTTCTTCTTGTCCGGCCGCGGGGATTATTCGGCCGGGAAGCCTTCCACGAGTAATACCGATGCTGCATTCGCGATTGCTTCTGTTTGCGTTGTTGTCAGGTCTGGCCCTAGCTTTTCCTCGCGTGGCTCCTTATGAAGCCCTGGCGAGCGAGGTATTGATTTTTGCATTGTTTGCGGTGTCTTACGATCTGGTTCTCGGATACGGGGGCATGCTTTCTTTCGGTCACGCAGCGTTTTTCGGCATAGGAGCTTATTCCACGGGAATAATACTGATCCGGTTGTTTCCGTCCATCCCTCTAGCCCTGGCGGGAGCAGTGGCCATAAGCAGTCTGGCTGCCGCGTTCGTCGGTTACGCAAGCATCCGCAGACATGGTATATATTTCACGATGGTAACACTGGCGTTCGCGCAGATGTTTTATTTTATAGCTTTCAAATGGACCGGCCTTACCGGCGGTGACGACGGATTGCAGAGGGTTCCCCGGCCGAATTTGGGGCCGATAGATCTCCACTCGGAAATCAATCTCTATTATTTCATTCTGATCATGGTTGCCGTGTCTCTGCTTGTCATCGTCAGAGTAGTAAACTCGCCACTGGGCACTGCGCTTCAGGCGATTCGGGAGAACCGCGACAGGGCTATGAGCATCGGCTACAATGTGGACAGATTTAGGCTGATAGCATTTATAATATCCGGATTTTTTGCCGGATTGGCCGGCGGTCTTTATGCGTTGCTCTTGAACATGGTTCCGCTCGGTTCTTTGCACTGGACGACATCCGGCGAAGTAGTGGTAATGAACATCACCGGTGGTATGGGGACGCTGTTTGGCCCTGCCGTCGGAGCCGTCGCCATCATCCTGCTCCGCGACATGATAAGCAATTACACGGATAGCTGGAGCCTTTTCATGGGCTTAATCTTCATGCTCGTGGTCTTTGGGCTTCGAGGCGGAATCACCGGCTTCTTAAAACGAACCATGAAGATCTGGACACGTATAGGACGGCAAACCATACGATCGACAAAATTCCCGCCTGTAAACAGTGACTGGTCATAAACAATAGTGGGACCGGCATCTTGCTGATCATTCGAGCCCATTACAAATGTTGGACGCTCATCGGGTTTGATCACATACGGTCCTCCCGGTTCTTTGTTATGGCTTTTGGTCATCACACATCGTGGCTCTCCCAACAATATCGTGGAATGGACGGAATCCCGCGGTCTGCAGTAGCTTCCTATCTTGGTATTTTTCCTAATGGCCGTCGGCGAGATTCATCTCTATCTTATAAAGATCGGCTTCGGGTTCCGGCTTGATGGAAAAACCTAGTTTTTCAGCCATGTCCAGAATTTTTTTGTTCTCAGAAGATACGATACCCCACAGGACTCTCATCCCCAATTCCTTCGCAATTTGTATAGACTTCTGTAACAGTATCTTTCCGATGCCTTTACCCTGCCAATGATCGGCCACCACCACGGCGATCTCACCATTCGTGGATCCCGGCTTTCGCATAATGCGGCAGACTCCCAGGATTCTGTCACGAGATTCAATCTCTTTGACCGCAACCATAGCAACGTCCTGAGCGTAGTCGATTCGGGTGAAGTCTTGAAGCCAATTTCGTGGAAGGGACTTCAAATCGTCCAGGAACCGGAAAAAGATAGTGTCTTTGGACAAGCGGTTGAAGAGATCTACCAGAAGAGGCGCATCATCAGACCTGATAGGCCGGATGGATATTAAAGAGCCGTCCTTGGTGAGAGCTTTTGTCTGATAATGTGAAGGATACGGGGCCTTGATAATGTCGAATGGCCCCAGGATGTCAAACTCACCCATGACACACCTCATTCATGATCCATCAGGTTGGAGTTCCGTCGTGTCCATGTAAAGTTATTACTCCTCGATTGAGCCTACGAGGCGCATCTTCAATTACCGTTGGAGGAGCCCAAGACAGTGAGTTTGAAGCCATTCATTCATAAGGTGATTCGGATTTACGGGCTACCCTTTCAGTTTCCGGGTCCAGGCCACCAGATTCACCAACAGTTCCTTGATCATCTCTCGCGTTTTCACATCAGTCACGTTGCCGTCTTTGTCAATCTTATCCTGGGCATAGGGGACCATGACCTCTGGTTGGTTCAGCGCAAAACAAGTCAAAAAGACAAAAGATTGCCGTAAATGGTACTGGGCTCTGGCAGTCCCCGCCATGCCGATTGAGGCACCCATGATGGCAACCGGCTTATGTTCGAACGCATTGTCTCCGTAGGGTCTGGAAGCGCAGTCGATCGCATTCTTCAGGACGCCCGGGATCGAGTAGTTATATTCCGGCGTGGCGATAAGAAGGGCGTCGGAAGCTCTAATTTTCGCTTTGAACTCCTTAACCTTTTCCGTCGGCTGATCTTCCAAGTCTTGGTTAAAGAGAGGCATCCCGTCGAGATCGAAAATCTCAAGTTTGGCATCTGTTGGAACAAGTTCCTGGGCCGCTTGTAAAAGAGATCTGTTGTAAGAACGCTTGCGCAAGCTTCCGGCGAATCCTAGAATTTTGATAACATCCTCCATTTTCACCTTCCTCCTTCTCGTTTTCCAAGAGTTTGGAAACCAGCCTGGCCGATATTTGATCCGAGTTGGAAATGGTTAAGTGTTTCTCCAGATCTTTCAAATATCAAGCCTTCAATATATCACACTTTTCAGTGAGCCAGTTTCTTTTCAATGCGGCGGTCAGGGATCAACCACATGACCGCCACCAGTACGTATAGTGCACAGGCCAACCACGAGTTCACGAACGACAGTGGAATTGCCATTGCGCACGCGTATGACGTCTACGGTCTCGAAGTGGACCTTGCGCTTGGGCGGTGCCAATCTCCAGAATGTCCCTTCGTGTGTGCCATGATACGTTTTATCCGTTGTCACACGATCGCCGTCGGAAATCTGCCAATGGATCTCGGCGTGAAAATCAGGAAATGCGGTGCGAAGTGTGCGGCATAAATTTCGAGCGCCGTCGCAATCCGGGGTGAAAGCGCCCGGCTGGAGAGTATGATCGACGGAATCGGATGCGAAAAGCTCTTCGAACACTTCAAAGTTCCCACGATTCCGAACCTCTTTGGTATTCCTACGAACGACAGCTATTCCGGCTTCCGATGACATAGCGTTTTCTCCTTATCCTCATTTCTTGTTCTCCGAATCCAATGCGTGTTTCACTCTCTAGGCGTCGACAACGAAGTTGGCACCGAGGTTGACTTCATTATTGAAAGTTTTCGTGCCGGACTCTAGCTGTCAGGCGCGATTGTCATTCCTAAGCTCCTGATGCTAAATCTTTGCTTTAACTTATGCGTGTCAAGGCCAAAGGCCATCCAGATCTTCGCGCCAAAATTCTTACAGCAACTTTTCGAGCGTTATCGGCAGTTCTCGTATGCGTTTGCCGGTGGCGTGGAAGACAGCATTGGCGATCGCTGCAGCCACGCCGACGATGCCGATCTCACCCAGCCCCTTGGCACCGAGCGGGTTGACGAATGCGTCTTGTTCTGGAACGAAGATCACCTCGATGTCATGCACGTCCGCGTTGACAGGGACGTGGTAGTCCGCCAGGTTGTGGGTCATGAACCGCCCGATGGCGTGGTCGATCACGCTCTCCTCTTCCAACGCCGTGCCGATGCCCATGACGATCGAGCCTAGAACCTGACTCCGCGCCGTCTTCGGATTCAGAATGCGGCCGCCCGCAACAGCGCTGACGACCCGCGTAACGCGAACAGTGCCGAGGTCTTGATCGATCTTCACCTCCGCGAAAATCGCCGAATGCGTGAAGCGCGAGTATTTCATCTGCTCCGGAATGGGTTCGGCGGACGCTTTCTCTTCGATAGCACCGAGCCCGCCGTTCCGCATCGCCTCGATTATGGAAACGGACCGAAACGGCTCGTTGCGCGAACGGATTTGTCCGCCAAGAAACGTCACGTCGTCTGGCTTGGAGTTAGCGAGCGGCGAGCCGTCGATCTTTCGCGCTAATTGAAATAGCTTTGTCTGTATCTTCTCGCAGACGGACTTGACCGCCGATCCGACGGTGGATGCCGTCCACGACCCGCCTTCCACCGGCGATATCGACAGGGACGAGTCGCCGAGCCTAAACGTCACGTCCTCGATCGGCAGTCCGAGCGTCTCTGCGGCAATCTGGGTCATGATCGTGTACGTGCCGGTGCCGATGTCCGACGTTGCGCTGCTGACCGTGAGCTTGCCGTCGGCCGACAGCACCGCTTTCGCATCGGCTGTCACATGGAAAGCGTCCCAAATGCCGCTAGCCATGCCCCAACCGATCAGCGTGTCACCCTCCCGCATTGACCGTGGCTGGGGATTGGGTCGCGCCCAGCCGAACCCCTCCGCGCCGAGCCGGTAACAGGCACGGAGTTCTTTGCTCGAGAACGGCTTGTCTTCGATCTGGTCCTTTTCAGTGTAATTCTTCAGCCTCAGCTCCATTGGGTCGATGCCGGCCTTGAAGGCGAGCTCGTCCATGGCGCATTCCAGCGCGTACAAGCCCCACACAGCTCCCGGTGCCCGCATAAAATCCGGCGTGTAGAGGTCAAGCTGCACGACCCTGTAGCCAAGCTTAACGTTGTCGCACCGGTAGAGCAGGCCCGACCAGTTGACGACGTTCTCGGTGAAGTCCTCGAACCGCGAGGTCTCAGCTATCGCCTCGTGAATGAGTGCTTCGAGCGCGCCATCGACCGCGGCTCCCAGAGCTACGCGTTGCCAGGTGGCGGGACGGTGCGTGAAGCTGAACATCTGCTGGCGCGTTAGCGACACTCGGACCGAGCGTTTCAACTCCCGCGCGGCCAAGACAGCCAAAAATACGTGATACACGGGGCGCAGTCCCGAACCGAACCCCCCACCGACAAACGGCGAGAGGACGCGCAGGTCTTCCTTTGAGTAACCGAACACGTTGCAGAGGTAGTTTTGAACGTTCTGCACCCCTTGGGTTTTGTCGTAAACGGTGAGCCTGCCATTCTCGTCCCGAACCACGGTTGTTGCAAAAGGCTCCATCGGGTTGTGATGCTCAACGGGCGCACGATACTTCGCCTCGAGCTGCACGGCGGCGTCGGCGAAGGCTTTCTCGGGGTTGCCGCGCGGATCGGGCGTTGGCGGGAAGTACTCCCTGGGTTTCGGTTGATAAGCCTTTTCGAGTTCCTCATTGAGATCGGTAGCATGCGCCTCGCGCTCGTACTCCACCCGAACGATCGACGCCGCATAACGTGCGAGCTCAAAGGTGTTGGCTACAACCAGCGCGACGGGTTGGGCGCTGTACTTGATCTCATTGTTATAGAGCGGGCGAAAAGGAGAGCCGGGCGGTGCGATATCGTCCCGGTAGTTATCGTCGGACTGCGCGAGCTGAGGGCCGTTTTCGTGGGTGAAGACCTGTAATACGCCCGGCAATTGGAGCGCGTCGGTTGCGTCGATCCGGGTGATCTTCCCTTTGGCAATGGCGCTGGAAACGACAACACCGTAGACGAGGCCGGGGACGTTGTACTCCGCGGCGTACTTCGCTGCGCCGGTCACCTTGGCGCGTCCATCGACGCGGCTGGTCGGCTTTCCGATATGTTCGGTCTTCATGAGTGTCCCTCCCTGAAAGCCGCTTGGTTCAGGGCGCGCACAATTGCGACCTTCGCCAGCTCGATTTTGAAACTGTTATGGCCATAAGCCTTCGCGTCCTGCAGCAGTGCTCCGGCGACTCGCTGAAAGTTTTCCCTGGTGGCGCTCTGGCCACGTAGCAGTTTCTCCGCCGGCTGATTACGCCACGGCTTGTGCGCTACACCACCCACTGCGAGCCTAGCTTCCGTAATCATGTCGCCGTCCATCTTTAGCGCAGCGGCCACGGAAACCAGCGCGAAGGCATATGAGGTGCGATCTCGAACCTTGAGGTATGAGTGGTGTTCCGCAAAGCCTTCTGCTGGCAGATCGACACCCGTGATGATCTCCTCAGGCTGCAGGTTCGTGTCGATGTTCGGCGTGTCGCCGGGTAGGCGGTGGAACTCGGCGAAGGGGATGGAGCGCTCGCCGACTGGCCCGGTAACGCGGACGACCGCCTCCAGAGCAGCCAGCGCGACGCACATGTCCGATGGGTGCGAGGCGATACAGTGCTCGCTCGTTCCAAGGATAGCGTGGCCGCGGTTGAACCCCGCGACGGCGGAGCAGCCCGTCCCGGGCTCGCGCTTGTTGCAGGGCGTAGCTCTGTCGTAGAAATAGCAACACCGAGTCCGTTGCATCAGATTGCCGCCAACAGTCGCCATGTTGCGGAGCTGAGGCGATGCGCCAGCCAGGATAGCCTTCGAGAGCAGCGGATACCGCCGCTCGATCTGTTCGTTGTAGGCAACACCGGTGTTCGTCGCGAGCGCACCGAGCATCAATCCGCCGCCCGTGCTGGGGTTGATTTCGTTCAAGGCTAGGTGGGAGATGTCAATCAGTCGGCTCGGACGCATGACATTCTCCTTCATCAGGTCGATCAGGTTCGTGCCGCCTGCAATGAACTTGGCCGCCCCGTCCGCGGCGACCTCACGCACGGCGATTGCCACGTCGTCGGCCCGGGCGTACGTAAAGCTGTTCATTGTTCGTCTCCCCGTTTCTCCATCTTACTCACTTGTTCGATTGCGGCGACAATGTTTGAATAAGCCCCGCAGCGACAGATGTTCCCGCTCATCAGTTCTCGGATGTCGTCCGACGATTTCGCTGTGCCTTCGCCCATCAACCCGACTGCTGAACAGATCTGGCCCGGAGTACAATACCCGCATTGGAAGGCGTCGTGCTCAACGAAGGCTTGTTGCAAGGAGTGGAGCACCTCTCCCTCAGCAATGCCTTCGATAGTCGTCACCTCTGCACCGTCCTGCATGATCGCCAGCGTCAGGCAAGAGTTGATGCGCTTGCCGTTCACCAGGACCGTGCAGGCCCCGCATTGGCCGTGATCACACCCCTTCTTCGTCCCAGTCAGATCAAGGTGTTCGCGCAGGGCGTCGAGCAGGGTAGTCCAGGGGGCCACCTCTATCTGTTTCACTGCGCCATTGACCTTGAGGGTGATTCTACTTTTCGGGGGAGACGAAACCGTTGCCTTCGTGGCGGTGTCAGTCTTTGGCTTGCTGCTCATACTCACTCCTTATCTGCCCTGTTGAGATGTAAACAGGTTAGAGAATTGGGAACCACCTTTAATAGCCCTTCAGTTGACTTCCTTGGCGTGGGTCCAGTTCAGACCGTGCGGTCCGCCCGGCACCACCATCGCCCGCCGACTTCCCTTGATAGCCTCGTGTGTAGTGCGAGAGCATCCGGTTGGTATCACTGTGGACGACCAGTGTAGTCACGTCGGTCTCGTCCTCGACGGTTGTGCACGTGCCGTGCGGGGCGCCCGGACAGATTTTCAGAATTGTATCAGGGCAGTCACGTGTGTGTGTCATGTTCGGGTCCTCTATCCCTAATATCGTCAAACTACAGACTCTCGCAGAAGGTTCTCGATTTTTGAATCCAGATCCCGAGCGACAGCGAGAGCGTCCGGGTTTCCGTAGGGGGCCAGAAGACTGGTCATCTTGCCATAGGACAGGTAAACTCCATCCGGGCGTTCATCCATAAGAACGGTTAACGGTGCAGGAGCCCACTTGGTGGTTAGTGCTTCATCATCTGCCCTGGGTGTCGTGCTCCAATTGCGTGGCGAGGATCAGGCGATCGTGTCGACGACCCCCCCATCCACCCTCAATGCGGCCCCCGTTGTGGCCGACGCCTGTGGAGACACGGCGTAGACCACCATATTGGCCACCTCTTCGTGGGTGGCTGTCCGCTGGATGATGGAAGAAGGCCTGTTTGTCTTCACGAATGCGACGGCGGCTTCCTCAATCGACTGGCCGGTCTTTTCTGCCATGTCCTTCACCAACTTCTCGACACCTTCCGACCACGTCGGCCCAGGCAGCACTGCGTTCACCGTCACGCCAGTTCCGGCCGCGCGCTTGGCGAGACCACGCGCGATTGCTAGGACCGCGGTTTTGGAGAAGCCGTAGTGAATCATATTTGCAGGAATATTGAGCGCCGACTCTGAGGACAGGAACACCACTCGTCCCCAGTTGCGTTTCAGCATCGCGGGCATGTATGAGCGCGTAAGGCGCACGCCTGACATGACATTGATCTCGAAAAATCGCGTCCATTCGCTGTCAGGAATGTCGAAGA
>JBKQMK010000141.1:0-10490 GCA_052146735.1 Desulfomonilaceae bacterium
TGCAGCTCAAACAGGCAAACCTCAAGCGTGCGCAGCAGCTTCTTTCGACCGCATCCATTAGTCAGCTCCAATACGATGTGCAGAGCGCCGAAGAAGCAGTGGCAGGAGCACAGGTTGGAATCAGCAAGGCCGATTTGGACAAGGCCATGCTTGATGTTGCATATACTCGCGTCCTGGCCCCCATCAATGGCAGGGTAAGCCGCAACTATGTGGACATTGGGAACCTGGTGGGGGCCGGGGAAAAAACGCTGCTGACCGAGATAGTCAACGACAGCTTGGTGTACGTTTATTTTGACGTCAGCGAACGCGACGTGCTCATGTTGCTCAGGAAATTTCCGAAGATCGATGCCGAAGCGATTCCCGACAAAGAAAAACCTCCGGCGTACCTTCAATTGGCGGATGAGACAGGATATCCCCACACAGGACAACTCGATTTTGTAGAATCGCGAGTCGATCCAAGCACTGGTACACTGCGGGTGCGTGCAATTTTCTCGAACGAAAAGAATTTGCTAGTTCCCGGCCTCTTCGGCCGTGTTCGAGTTCCCATTGAGCAAAAAGAAGCGCTCCTGGTACCTGAGCTTGCTGTGGGTATAAGCCAAGCTGGAAGATACGTTCTGGTTGTAAACAAAGATCAGATTGTGGAGCAGCGACTCGTCAAGACAGGTCAGCTTGAGGGAACCCTTCGCGTCGTCGACGAGGGGCTTGCCAAAGACGAATGGGTAGTAGTAAACGCCATCCAGCGGGCAAGACCAGGTGCGAAAGTCACTCCCAAGGAATCAGCCATCTCTTCTACACCTCAGGCCTCCGAAAAGGCGGCTCCATCTTCCGGAAAGTAGTGGAGGTCCACCATGCTGAGTCGCTTTTTCATTGAAAGGCCCATCCTTGCCTCTGTAATATCCATTCTCATTGTTTTTGCGGGTGCCGTTTCGATTTTCAGCCTTCCAATCGCTCAGTATCCTGAAATTGTTCCGCCAGTTGTTCAAGTAACGGCATACTATCCGGGCGCCGACCCGCGAGTGATCGCAGAGACGGTCGCGGCTCCGATTGAGCAGCAAGTCAACGGCGTCGAAAACATGCTTTACATGTCGAGCCAGAGTGCTGCTGATGGATCCTATACGCTCAACGTAACCTTCGAGCTTGGAACCAACATAGACATGAACACGGTCTTGACGCAGAACCGCGTCTCCGCAGCACTGGCACAACTACCCGAAGATGTTCAGCGACAGGGGGTGACAACGAAAAAGGTGTCCAGTGCGCTTGTCCTTGTCTTGAGCGTGTTTTCTCCGGATAACCGATACGACGACCTATTCGTAACGAACTACGTAACAATAAACATGAAAGATACTTTGAGCCGCATACCGGGGGTCGGCAACATAGTCTTGTATCCCAGTAAAGACTACTCCATGCGGTTGTGGCTCGACGCGGACAAACTGCGAGCGAGGGATCTCACCGTTGATGATGTGGTGGGAGCACTTCGCGAGCAGAACGTCCAGGTGGCCTCAGGACAACTCGGTCAGCCCCCTGTCCCAAAGGACCAGGTCTATCAGCTCAATGTCAATACGCTCGGCAGGCTTACGAATGTAGAGCAGTTTGAGGACGTGATCCTTAAGACCGGCGAAGGCACGCGGGCCATTCGCGTCAAAGATGTGGGGAAAATCGAATTAGGCGGAAAAGCGTACGATTTCTCATCGCTTTTCAACGGCCGACCTGCCGCCACAATGGTGATCTATCAGTCTCCCGGTTCCAACGCGATAGAGGTGACCAACCAGTTGCTCAAGACGCTTGAGGAGCTCAAGAAGAACTTTCCTCAGGGAATCGAGTATCAGGCACTCTATAAAATATCCGATTTTGTGAACGCCTCTATTCATGAAGTTATCAAGACATTGTTCGAGGCCTTCGTCCTTGTGGTGATAGTGGTTTTCATCTTCCTGCAGAGTTGGCGGACGACTCTGATTCCCATGATTACCATCCCGGTGTCCCTTATAGGGACGTTTGCAGTAATGGCTTTGCTGGGGTTCTCCATAAATATGGTGACGCTATTTGGGCTTGTCCTGGCCATCGGATTGGTCGTCGACGACGCAATTGTCGTGGTTGAAAACGTTGAGCGCAACATGGCTGAGTTCGGCCTGAGTCCCAAAGAAGCTGCTATCAAATCGATGGAAGAAGTGAGCGGAGCAATCATCGGGATCACGCTGGTCCTCATGGCCGTGTTTGTGCCGCCGGCCTTTCTCGGTGGCATTACCGGCCAACTGTTCAGGCAATTCTCTCTGACCATTGCCATTACCATGCTATTCAGCGCGATCAATGCTCTCACATTGAGTCCTGCGCTTTGTGCCCTGATTTTGCGACCCGGCGGCCATGGATCCCAGAATGTTTTTTTCAGGCTCTTTAACAATGCCTTCGGACGAACCACGGATTGGTATGCCCGAATAGTGTCCCTGGCCGTGCGACGGATCGCTGTCGTGATGATTCTGTTTGTTGGGCTGGTTCTGATCACTGGTATCGCTTACAACAAAGTTCCCACCGGCTTCCTCCCATTGGAAGATGACGGATTGATACTGGTCAATGTCCAGATGCCGGATGGTGCGACCCTGGACCGAACGAACAATACTGTGGAAAAGGTAGGTAAATTTCTTGACGATACTGACGGAGTGCTCTCTTGGGGCGCACTGGTGGGCTATTCGATGATTGATTCCGCACGATCCAACCTGGCTACGATTTTTGTTCCTCTGAAGCCCTGGGATGAAAGGCTAGCGAAGGGCCGAAGCAGAGAAGCAATAATGAAGGAGCTTTCAGGTAAGTTCCAGAAGATCTATGATGGGTTCGTTTTTGCCTATACCTTGCCGCCTGTCCTCGGATTGGGCACGGGCGGAGGGTTCGAAATGCAATTGCTTGACAAAGGGGATCTCGGTTTTCAGTCACTCGAACAAACCGGCACGGAATTGGCCGCAGCCGCGAACCAGCAGCCGGACCTAAAATCTGTCTTAGCGACATTCCGATCCACATACCCGAAAATCTACATCGACATTGATCGTACGAAGGCTTTAGCGCTGAAGATTCCCCTGAACAGCGTGTTCAGCACGCTGCAAACATATCTCGGATCTGCATACGTAAATGATTTCAATAAATTCAACAGGACCTGGCAAGTGAGAGTCCAGGCAGATAGTACGTTCCGTAGGAACCCAGAGGACATATCGCAATTGTTCATGAGGAATAAGGACGGCAAAATGATTCCGATGGGTACCTTAGTCAACGCTCGATACGAAGTGGGTCCGATGCGAGTGGACAGGTACAACCTTTTTCCTACAGCGAAAATTTTGGGTGAAAATGCCCCTGGATACAGTTCCGGCCAAGCGCTCCAAACGATGGAAACGTTGGCGGAAAAAACTCTGCCGCCAGGCATGGCATACGAATGGACGAACATGGCTTACCAGGAAAAAAAGGCAGCCGGTAAAGCGTCCATAACATTTATCGCGGCGATTCTCGTCGTTATTCTAATCCTTGCGGGGTTGTACGAAAGCTGGGTCGATCCCATTTCCGTCGTTCTAATTGTGCCCCTCGCGGTATTGGGAGCTGCAGCCGGACTTCTCATCGGTGGCATGGTCAACAATGTATATACGCAGGTCGGGCTGGTGCTCCTCGTGGGGCTATCCGCGAAAAATGCTATTCTGATTGTGGAGTTCGCCCGGGATGCCCGTGCCAAGGGACAAGGGGTTCTCGAGGCCGCTACAGAGGCTTCGAAACTTCGCTTCAGGCCCATTCTTATGACTTCGCTTGCATTCATCTTGGGCGTCCTTCCTCTCGTGACAGCATCAGGGGCCGGGGCCGTCAGTCGCCAGTCGGTAGGAACTGCGGTGTTTGCGGGGATGATCGGTGTAACCGTCCTGGGAGTTTTCTTCACGCCTGCTTTATATGTGCTTATGCAGAAACGCTGGAAGAAAATCCGTCAACCGTCGGAGACCGTTTCGTCCATCTCGTAAGGTTAAGATTCTGCCAGAATGGACGTGTCTCTGATGCATTCCCTGCAGGCGATGAGTCGAGAGATGGTGAGCGAGATTCCTGAATAAATGGCGACGGCTGTGAGCAACGAATTGCTTCTGTCTTGCTGTGTGACTAGTTTGAACGGAAGCGGTAGTAGGAGAGAGTAAGTGGAACAGCCGATATGCCGTGCAGGAAGATACTCAGCAGCACGGTAAGGGTTATCACGGAGAATTCTCTTTCGTATCCGGTGATGCCAATTTTGCCTATCGCCATAAGTGCATACAGGACGGAGGCTATGCCGCGCGGGCCAAACCATGCTATCATCCAAACCGCTCGCGTATCGAGGCCAGCACCCCGAAGACAGAGGGCGACGGGGACCATACGGATAACGGTGAGGCTCAAGATAGCATAGCATAAAGCCCTAACGTCCCAGTAGCTAACCATCGCCGGAACCATGGCGACACCAAAGAGCAAGAATACGAAGAGAGACATCTGCTGACCTTCTGCCTCGCCAAACTCCTGAATCCGCTCACGTACTTCGTGTGTCTGCGTACTGAGAAAGAGGCCTGCACAATAAGCCGCGATGAAACCGTTGCCGTGAAACTGCTCGGCAGCAGTGTAAGCAATTACGGCCAGCGACCCCGCTACTAGGCGCTGGAAGGTTGGCTGCATCCAGCCTCGCTGCGATGCCTGCTCCACTAGTCTTCCTCCGCACCAGCCGACGAGGATTCCGGCGACAGGGCCTAAAGTAAGCTGCCGCACCACAAAGAATAGCCATGAGCCCGAACCATTCCCGGTGTGCTCACCTCCGGAAAGGGCAGCGACACACATCAGGATGGGAGCTAAAGCGATGCCGTCATTGAGCCCGCTCTCCACGTTGATGGCCTGCCGCATTCTTTCCGGGAGGCGTTCGCTGGTCACCACTGCCTGGCCGAGGGCAGCGTCGGTGGGAGACAGGATGAGCCCAACTAGTGCAGCAAGCCACAGATTCTGATTGTTGACCAGCACGGCCGCAACGAGGAAGCCAAGCACCATCGTCAACGGAAGTCCTATGCCGAGCAAACGGAGCGGTATTCCTCGCTGCATCCGCAGCGTCTGCTGGTTCACCGTCGATGCGTCCACGAACAAGATAATCACAAGGGTGATTTCCGCGATAAGCTTCACGACCATGGCACCGGGTTTAACATCCAGCAGATTAAGAGCTATGGGACTGGCCAAGATACCGATTCCGGCAAACACCATAGGCGCAGTGATCGGGGACTTCTCGGAAACACGAGATACCAGTCCGTAAAAGAAGATCAACAGAGCGGCCAAAATGATGGTCGGATAAGCAATCATGCGGTTGGTTTTACCATCTGAAAATAGTCGCGGGTCACAAATCTCTAAGCCGAATTATCCGAACCCCTCTCACGGTTTGACCCGGAGTCGCTAACGCGGATCCGGTGGCCGATATAAAGGCTCAGGAGATAGGCCACGACAAGCGATCCGTAAAACTGTCCCATAATCGCCTCAGTAATGGCCAGCCTTTGGGCGAACTCCGTCTTTGGAGTGATATCCCCATATCCCAGGGTAGCCAGAGTAACAAAACTAAAATACACGAAATGTGACGCTGACTCTTGCTTCGGAACCTGCAAGGAGAACGATTCCGGATTGAACCAGTCGAGTATCGTGTAAATATGGGCGTAAAACATCCCCAGGATCAAGTAAAGGTTCACGGCTGAAATGATTAGCTGATGAGTGACTTCCCGGGCCTTTAGAATGGCGGAGAGCATCAACGCGCCGCAGCATGAGTACAAGATGAGAGTGAAAGTCAACAGAAGGAGTCCGATTCGCATACGAGCGGGTTCCAGCATGTCCTCGGGGATAAGCTTTGCCGAGACAATTGCCACAATTACGACCACTGAGGACACAGCTATGATTTTTCGGGAAAGGCTCTTTCTGCCGCTGAGAAGCCAGGCCCCGGCCACACCGACTAGTGCGAAGGACATATTGGTGAGGACGCCGGGTATCAGTGGGTCGAGAAGGAGAAGCCCGAGGAACAATACAAGTATCAGGATCGCTCTTTCGTGAAGGACTCTCTGGCGAATGCTCACAGCCCTGGTTCCCTTTCACAACGACCAAACTGCGTCCGCCTCATATCATAATTTAGCAAAAACCGAAAATGTTTAACGTCAGCGAAAACAGGAACAGCGATGAGAGTTTTCACTGGAGAGCTGTCACTAAGACGTCACCTTACTGCCGCTCGCACTCTCGAATCGGCTTCCCCTGAATGTCAAACAGAGTTTGAGGGTTCACGACAACCCCCGCGCAACCAGGGATACTCATCGCAAGATTGATTTTATTTTGCAGCTTTACCTGGCACCAAGCATCTCGAAACTCGGCATTCCTGGCGCATTTTTCGAGTTGCCTCAAGTGCTCTACATTTGGTTGTACTGGGGCAAACAGTAATTGGGAGCGTGAAAGACCGTTAGCAAGGAGGGGACATCTATTCTTCCACCACTTCGTAATGGCTGACATTTCTGTCGTATTCAATCATCATAGCTTGAACCGACTCCGGAACCACTGCAACATCTGCTTTTGCGCCTGCAAAACGCTCAATTGCTTCAATTGATTCCCAAACTGTAATTATCAGAAAGTCGGTGCCCTGTTCGACAGGGCGTCTCAGGATCGATGCACTAATAAACCCTTTGATTTTGGCGAGTTTTGGAAACGTGTCGGTTCTCAGATGCTTAATATAGTTATCAGCCTCCCTGGGCTTTGCGATACCTTTCCAATGTCTTGATATCATGATCCTACTCCAAAGGTCTGGTCAGACCTTCAAAAGGGAAATGTCTTTTTCTCAGAATATCAAAGACTTGCTCTGCTCTCTCTTCAGTCTCTTGCACCCATAACAGTAATTCCCCTCTTTCAAAAACACACCCAAACTCTTTTGTTAAGGATTCCAGATACTTTTCAGTTATTTTTTTCGGATCTATTCCGAGGGACGCTATTACCGTCCCATAGCGCTTCTTTCCCTCACTCTCATTATAAAAGACCATTTGGCCCTCCAGATGGTTTTATGCCGGGGGCATGAAACTGAATCCGCGCTTTCATCATTACAAAATGTGTGCCAGGATCGCAAGGAAAACGCTGTCAGAACAAGAAGAGTATTCCACACGGAAGATCAACGCCGACCATGCCCAAAATCGTGAGCCTCCGATACGTTCTTGTAATGGGCGCTTCCTCGAAATACTCTCTCAGGTCTACCTGGAGAGGTAAGGCTGCATTCAAGCGGGAACGAGCTGTGTAATCAAAACCGCCGATTCCGTAGCTAGCGAGTGCAATACCTACCGATTTGTCGCTTATCCCAATTTGCTCCACTGACTAAGTCGGACTAATACACCAATCTGAGACGGTTTAACCCAACTTGAGCCCTATTGGCACGCTCTTCGCATAATTCCGAGTGAAAAGGGGCCTCGGCATTGGAAGAACTGCCCAGGGCGGACCGGCCCACTGTTCGCTCAAACATGAATTATCGAGCGACCAGTCACTGAGGTCAAGTCCTCCGCGGTTATCGCGTCAAGCTCACATTTTTCACCCAGGCTAATGATGAACCGAATCTACGTGACAGACACTACATTGCGGGATGGCGAGCAAACGGCAGGCGTGGCCTTTTCCGGTGAGGAAAAGGTCGTCATAGCCAGGATGTTGGACGGGCTTGGAGTCCACGAAATTGAGTGCGGTATTCCGGCTATGGGTAATGAAGAACAGCGTGTCGTCATCAGCATGGTTAAACTGGGACTCGCCGCACGACTTATGACGTGGAACCGTGCCGTTATTTCAGATGTCGAGGCATCCCTTCGCTGCGGGGTCTCTGCGGTAGCGATATCGCTCCCCGTCTCCGAACTTCAGATAGCCAATAAGCTCGCCAAGACGCGTGATTGGGTCCTTGATAAGCTCCGGACCGCGGTGGGATTCGCCAAAAAAGAGGGGTTGTATGTTTGTGTGGGCGCAGAAGACGCCTCGCGAGCCGATGAGGATTTTCTCGCCGAGTTCGGATTGCTGGCGGAAGCTTGTGGAGCGGATCGTCTCAGGTTTTCCGACACAGTAGGACAAACTGATCCCTTCATCATATTCGACAGGTTATCAAGATTGAAACGCCGCGTAAGTTTGCCAATTGAGATTCATACGCACAATGACTTTGGCTTGGCCACCGCCAACGCCCTGGCCGGTATCCGCGCCGGAGCTGCCTTCGTCAGCACCACGGTGCTTGGACTTGGCGAAAGAGCGGGCAATGCGGCGTTGGAGGAAGTGCTTATGGCCCTCACCCATCTGTACGGAATAGACACGGGCCTGGACATATCTGTCCTTCCCTCCCTCTGCGAATACGTCTCACAAGCGTCCGGCAGGGAAATCCCCGCGGGCAAGCCCATCGTGGGGAGCAAGATCTTCTCTCACGAATCTGAAATTCATGCGTCCGCAGTCATAATGGATCCGAGCAATTATGAACCCTATCCTCCGGAAAAGTTGGGCAGAGAACGAGAAATTACACTGGGCAAATATTCTGGCCGGCGGGTTCTTTCATATCGGCTGAGTCGGTTGGGGCTAGTCAAAGGGGCCGAGAATCTCGGTGATCTGGTCCGGCGGGTGCGTTGCCTCAGCGATCTTTTGAAGCGTGCGTTATCCGACGAGGAGCTGATTGAGCTTTGCAGGTGAAGGCTACGGTGAAACAAATGGATACAAGGGTAAGTCAACTCGAATTAAAGGTTCTATACGACATAAGTCAGATCATCGGTCAAGCCCTTAACCTGGATCAAACCCTGGAAATCATCCTAGAGATCCTTTCCGAATATCTCTCTATGAAAAGGGCCACGATCACCCTGAAGAACGGGGAAGAGAATACTCTATCGATCAGGGCTTCCCATGGGTTGCGACCCAAAGAAAAAAGGAGAGGGGTCTACCGTCTCGATGAAGGTGTGACCGGGCTCATTTTCCGAACCGCCGAACCGTTTGTGGTTCCGGACATTAGCAAAGAGCCCTTGTTCCTCAACAAGACCGGCTCGCGAAGAATCGAGAAGGGGCAGATATCGTTTATCGGGGTGCCCATAGTGCTGAACGGCAGGGCCATCGGGGTCTTGAGCGTAGACCGCCTCTTCGACGAGGACGTTTCGTTTGAGGAAGACATCAGGTTTCTGACGATCCTGTCTGCTCTCATGGCGCAGCTCGTCAGTTTGAATGACCAGGTTAAAGCCAGGGAGCAGCATCTGATCAAGGCTAACCTGTCTCTGAAGACGGAACTTTCGGAGAAGAGCCGGAATTTCTTTGCTGTAGGGACGAGCCCGACCATGTTCGAGGTGCAACAGTTGATCAGAAAAGTCGCCCCTACCAAGGCTTCTGTTTTGCTCCTGGGTGAATCGGGCACCGGAAAGACCCTCGTTGCAAGAATAATCCACGAACTGAGCAGCAGAGCACGGTCTTCTTTCATAAAAGTCAACTGTGCGGCCCTGCCTGACAACCTCCTGGAGTCTGAACTCTTTGGATACGAAAAGGGAGCTTTCACGGGGGCCGTTGAATCTAAAGCGGGCCGAGTTGAAGAGGCTGATGGCGGGTCCATCTTTCTGGACGAAATAGGCGAACTACCTATGCCGTTGCAGGTGAAGCTGTTGAGGTTCCTGCAGGACAGGGAATTCGAGCGGTTAGGGAGCACAAAGACGAGAAAGGTGGACGTGAGAATAATCGCCGCCACCAACCGGGACCTCAGCGCAGCAGTGGCTGATGGATCATTCCGGGAAGATCTCTATTACAGGCTGGACGTTTTTCCTATAAGAGTGCCCCCACTCCGCGAGAGGAGAGAGGACATAATTCCATTGGTCAGTTTCTTCTGCGATAAGATCAGCCGCGAGTACGGTTCCAGCCTCCAATTCACCAACTCAGCTCTGGACGCATTTGTAAGATATTCCTGGCCTGGAAACGTGCGGGAGATGGAAAACCTTGTGGAACGTCTGGCCATCATATTCGACGAAGGCACGATAGATCTTCTGGACCTGGCGCCCTACCTTGTGTATGGTGTCAAGGACCTGGAGACAAAGGACCGGAAGCTGCTTGGCTCTCTCCGTGAACGAGAAAGACAGGAGGTGCTGGACTCCCTGGAGCGCAACAATTGGGTCCAATCACACGCGGCCCAGGAACTGGGCATAACTCTGAGACAGATAGGCTACAGAGTGAAAAAGTTCGGCCTGGAGGAGTTCGTCAAGCAAAAGAAAGCTACCGGATAATGCCCTGTGATGTATTAGTTGAGACTTAATGTTACATTTATAGCCACATAATTTCGGTCGATACCAAAACCAAGGAGCGTATGTGAGAAACCTATCGATTATCGGGCTGATTCTGATGCTGACCTTGCCGCTGGCGGGCCCGGCCGCTTCGGACGAACCCCAAGAATGCGAGACTGTAGTTAAACAGTGCGTAGCCATGTTTCAGGCACAAGGTAGAGAGGCTGCTCTCAAGGCTATCAACGATCCTAAGGGGCC
>JBKQMK010000142.1:0-4046 GCA_052146735.1 Desulfomonilaceae bacterium
CTGCCAGTTTTGCATCTCTTTGGCCTGACGCTGTACCGGTGCCGTTGAACTTTCCCCTTTGGCTCTCCACCGCGGCTTTGACCACCACGAAGTCAGGTTCCAGCCTTATGATTTCAGTCTGGATGCCAAGGTGATCATTGTTCTCGTGGAGGATTCGCAGCCTCCCACCAACAACTGGAAATGTCCGGCTTTCCCACTCTCCGTTGACTTTCATCTTGCGGGTGACCAACTCGTCTTCTCTGAAAGCATTTGCGTTCATGATGCCCTCTCCTTTCTTGATGTATTCTGTTTCTCTTTAGATTTAACGCGGGTAGGCAGGCGCACAGACATCATCTTCTCTTCAGGAGATAGTATCCTCCAATGACTAGGGCGGCCAGATCGTTAATGGGGCCTAAGACGGGATACAAGATGTTCTCTAGGATCACCAAAAGGATGATCCAGCCAATCCACATGCCCTGCCGTTGATGCTGCCCATTCATGGCGAAGGCTCCTTTCGTGGCGGCGGCAGTGTCCCGCCCACGACCCCCTTGCGGAGGCCGCTGGGTGGTTCACTTGCACGCCTTTTTTGATTTCTTCATTGACTCTAAAAATATCTGCGCCGCGACCACCAGCAACGCGAACAAGAAGTTGACCACTGCTCGCTTCATTGTCGGCTCCTCCTTTCCGCACACACGTTTTCTATTCCCTTCATGATTGCCCCTCGAACCCCTCAAATATAAGAAGGGGAAAGAAGAAATGAATAAAGAAGAAAGCGGAAATAATGATCAATTGGTTCCCCCTCGTGATTCTTGATATGAGCCGATCCTGGCAAAGTTCATGCGCATGAAGTGTCTCTTTTTGAAGAGGTCAATCCCTCAAGGGAGGGACTATTTTGTATATTCCTATGATTCTGAACGGATATAATGATACAAAGGTGGCAAGCTTATGAGAGAAAGGGGCAATTAATGAAGAAAAGGCTCCCAAGCATAAATAACCTTAAACGGCTGATCGGGAAATGCCTAGATGAAGGCTTCCACTTGGCCTTCTATCTTCCCAATCAGGATTTAAGGAATCCGACATGGGATGAGCTGCAAGAATATGCCACAGAATCCTATTCACTGGCCCTTCAGGACGTGCTCGCCGCGATAAATGGCAACACGGAATCATTAGAGAAGGCATTGTCGGAAGACGGTAGACTATTCATCAGGGAAGATGACAGGGATCGTTTGCTGGAGAGGCTGGAAGAGGTTGGGACTCGGCGGTTGGAGTTGTTAGCTGGGTCCAAAAATGATGAGTGACCCAAATGCTCAGGCACCGCTGCATATGCGGATGTCCTGAAAATGGCCACTCCTTCCCCGAGGACAAGACCTAAAAAGCTGTCAGAATAACGCACATGAAGCTTGAAGGGGCATTGTGGGGAATCTGGAAGTCATAGCAGGCGAGGCGTGATGGAGGATCGGACCGGAACGTGCGCCAATCGGAGCAAACCGCGGAACCATTCGGTGAGAAAACGGCGGCCAGAATAGGCAAATAGCTTCCAGCCTATAAGGCATCGCTTGACGAAGATCCCGTCTTTATATGAGCCCCGATTGACGTTGTTCCCCACAAGACGGGAAAGTGTGCCCTTTGATGGCTCCTAGAGGTTCTTGAGGTTCTGAGGTCGTCCCTAGCGAAGAAGACTGTCCAGGAGTCCGGATTCAACCAATGTGGCGATTACAATCAATATAACCGCTAGTGTGGTGGCTTCCACAAACTTTCCACGCATCACAATCCCCTTTCTCTACCAATTCGTTCTCGCTGAATGTTTAGACGAGTTCTCTTGTGATTCGCTGAAGACATAACAAGAAGCGTGCCGTTGGTTGAAACGCAGGCTCAACGCTCAGAAAAGATTGGCACTAATTGGTTGCCAGTCTGTCGGAGGAAGCTCACTGGCACTGGAAAAACCTACCTGTAGGTAATATGCCACCGCCATGTCTACCTTTACGTAGGATCACTTCTTCCATTGGCTAAGACCTCGTTGCATTCGTTAATCCTGACCTTGAGCGATGGCCCGCTTTCCGAGGGCCTCTTCTCGATACGCCTTCTTTCGAGCTGTATATATTTCTTTGGCATGGAAAATGCTCAAACAAGGACTGCTGATGTACGATTCCAGATACAGCGAGGTCAATGGTTTCGATGAATAACAAAATTGACGCCTTGATCCAAAGCGGATGGGATGTTCTTGACAGCGACTTTAATGCCGAAGCATTCAGGCGCTGGCGGACTATGGCGCGGGATTGCCTTTCTGCACTGGTCGGCCCCCAGCACGTCTACACGCAATTCTTTGACGATTGGGTGCGGAGTACCGACAAGAAGGATCTTATGGCAGGTGAGGGAATTCTCATTGCTGCCCGGAGCGTGGTTCCAAAGACCCGGTAAAGCGAGAATCGTCTCACTTAGTATCTAGAGTGACAATTTCGGACACGAGAATTTTTCTGCGATTGCACGTATCCCCTAACGAGGCATCGGTACCGACCTACGCACTGCGTGGAGCGCAACCCTTTCCTTTGGCCCCTGCCCAACCTTTTTAAGCTCTCGTATCATTCGGGGCACCAGTTTCCGTGTGCTTCCATAGTCAGGGCGCTAACAAATTCCCTTTTCACCTTAGCGGTCGCCACGGTGGCGTGTCAGTAAAATAAGATGGTTACACTGCTAAGTGCCATCCTTAGCGTTTGCGAAAGCAGGGTTTTATTCTGCTCAGTTCCGTCGACGTGAGATCGGCAGGGTGTCGGCCGTGTCTGTGAATAAGATGGCAAGAGACGGAGTGGAAATGCATCAAGATCGCCTCATAACTGAAAATTGAAAGCGGTAACCTCAGCTGCGGGAATTTTTGCCGATTTTCTCTCTTCACCACAAGGACGGCAGCGGCACAATCGAACAATTTACGCATTTGAGAAGCTCTTAACTTGGCTGATTTCAAGAGCCATAAAGGAATTTTGCCGACGCTGGTGTGTTAGGGCGTCTTGAAGGTGTGTAAGAGTCCTAAATGGCAATTATGCTTCTGCCTTTGAAAGAGACTGTGCAAAAGCTTTATATCAAAGCGGCTAACTTCTGGAAATTTGTTATCAGCGGGCCGCTGGTGCATAGCTCGCCATTCACGGACGTATTAAGTTTCCTTTGGATTCGCGGATTCCCAAAGACTCAACAATTGGCTTCGGTGGTACTCAAATTTCCTGGAAAATTCGATGTCTTGAGTACGCGCAAACTCACGTCTGCATCGAGCCATTTGAAACATCTCTCGAAGCACGGGATCGGGAAAGCCTTTGTTGTTGCAGCCCACCTCCAGGGCCGCATCGTCACTATTCGCCCCCTCCATGTAGGCTACTTCTTCCACGTTTTTGTCGAGGACCGTAACCCGAAACCACCCAACCCCTCTGTCGTAACACTGGAACCCCATTGCGATCTCTTGGACGACAAAGCGTACCTGGACGTTGGTCGACGATTTGGGCCAGAACATCCTTGCCCTTTCTACGAGAGCCGAAGCCCACGCCCGAAGATTCGTCAGCATGGCGACCTCCGCGATCTTGATTACAGGATCCCTTACAAGGCACTAAAAACAGATGGTTCCCAATGCAACGCTCCTCGATTGATTTACAGAATAAAAAAATCTCACTCCCCCTTCATTATTGTCAGACATATTATAACCCGTTTCCGGTCCCTCTGTTGTCAAAACTTCGTCCTCAAATGCTTACCGGAATTATGCGGCGGTCTTGCCATTTCGGAGTCTTCGGGACACTACTTCTCTTTCTTGAGAAACGGCGTCAACAGGTCAATGGGAACCGGGAAGATGGTGGTCGAATTCTTCTCAGCCGACACCTCCACCAAAGTCTGTAGGAACCTTAGCTGCAATGCGGTCGGCTCTTTGGCGATAATTACAGCGGCTTCTGCCAGACGTGCAGCAGCCTGAAATTCACCTTCTGCGTTAATGACTTTGGCCCGGCGTTCTCTTTCAGCCTCAGCCTGACGAGCGATTGCCCTCTGCATCTCTTGGGGCAGGTCTATCTGCTTGACTTCCACCATACTGACTT
>JBKQMK010000143.1:0-17717 GCA_052146735.1 Desulfomonilaceae bacterium
GAGAATTTTTATGCGGTTGGACGTCTCCCTTGATTCTCGGGTCAAGGCACTGCGTACGTTACTACAAGCGAAAATCGTGATTGACTGGTGTAGAGCGGTGAGAGTATGTTCGGCAATGGGGTAAAACGGGGTTTGTCAGTAACGTGACGACGGTTTTTGCCTCTCTTTGAGCTTATGGAAGGCCATAGGGACAATAAATTATGAGCGCACTAACTATCCTCTCAGCCTTATCAGCCGTATTTGCCTTCGCCGCGGCGTGCCTGTGGGTCGTCAGCGCCATAGTGAAGACTCCGACGAGCTTCGCAATTCACGTCGTGCACCCACAGTCGGAAGGACCGTTGGGTGGCAATCCAATGGATGGCACATATGTCGGACAGGCTTATAGCGAAGACCTCGTTTCGCTCGCCAATGCGCTCAAACGTCAAAGTAAGTTCAGTGCTTTTGCTGCCTGTTGCGCGGGTTTCTCAGCATTCCTGTCTGCTATATCGGTGTTCGCTACTTAGTGCCCTACAGTAGGAAGGTAAACGGCAATTCGGTCCAACAAGTCGCTCTGCTGAGGTCGTGAGAGGTATATAATTCGGAGTCAACCAAGCTGCAAAGGCTATAGGCTCCTTGTTGTGAGCAAGTAAGCGTTTCAGCTCTGGGATATTCACGTAAGAATACTTGTGGAGAGCGGCTAAGAGATATATGTTTTCAGAGAGAGAGAATTATCACCAGGGCTACTGAGGCGGGAGGGACTATGGGTATCATAGAGCGAAGGCTATCAGCTATGAAGATATCAGCATCTCTTATAATTGGTATGTGAAGAGGGATTTTGTAGTACCCGCCTACAAAAAGCCCTCGACACCGCCAAGTTGAAGTAGGGGCCTAGCAATTCTCGACTCTGATCGTATTTTCCATGATCTCTACTGACTTTGCCCACAAGCCGATCAAGATCAATGCCGCAAAGTTGCGGTTTTGATCTGACTTGACCCCACTCTTAGATGCCTTATAAGGGAAAGCCACCGGTGCGCCAAATGGCGCTGCGGGTGGTCAGATTGCCTATCAGGTCATCCTCCCACTTAAAGGGCATTAGAGACCTCAACAAGGTTCAGATCTGGATCCCTGAAATAAAAAGACAAGAGAGGACCATTTGCGCCGATTCGCCTCACCGGTCCCTCTATTATCTCTGCATCCAGGTTTTGGACGTGTTCCATGACCAGATTAAGATCAATGTCTGTGATGAAGCATAAATCTCCCGACACTGGTGTTGGCCTGTGTGCTTTAGGCTCAAACTCTTTTCCTGCTTCATGAAGATTGATCTTTTGGCTACCAAATTTCAGTGCCACCCGTCCCCCTTCAAATACTTCCTCTTGCATTCCAAGAACTGACACATAGAAGCGAACTGTGTCATCGATGTTCTCAACCGTGAGTACGAGATGATATAAGTGTGTGATGTGCATAGGTTTTTCCTCGAATCATGCGGCTCCTTTGACATGTCGGCGTCTTCGTGCGGCTGAGAGGTGAAAGATGCTGGCTTTGGCCTCGAAAAGGTCACACGGAGACCTGGGAGGAGCAAAACCGCTATTACTTTGCCGAAGAAGCCGGTTTGTCCTGTGTTGAGCGTAACTTACCGCACAGTTTCGAGTCAATCAGATTCTGGGCTCTTTCCTCACCGAAAACGACTAGGATTGGTAGGCACCGGGGCGCCAAATGGCGTGGCGGGTAATCACTTTGATCAGCAAGTGACCTAGAAATAAAATTCCGGACCCATCGGGCCAAGATTGGACTCGCCAGTGGGGTACGACATTATTTACTTTCATCCTAATCCTACCATTTGGGATGCCCTTCTGGGTCACGGCTTTGTGAAGCGGCCCAGGAACAGAATGGTGTTCGTCGGATCATGTCGAATAAAGAAAACAAATGGCCTATCAGCCCTGAAAATTGGTTTTCGCGGATTTATTGACGCAGTGCGCACTCCGATGCCAGTGGCGGCCGCCGCCTCAGTTCCTTCTTCATTAACATCTACAAACGCTTTATGGGCCACTGCACTTATATAGAGACCTTTCCTCGTACTCATGCCCGAGAAATCAGCTTCTTTCGAGAAAGCATTCCTCATACCCATAGCTTTCAACATAGGATCAAGGCGATAAACCGGGGTGTTCATCCTGAATTTCGGTAAATACACATCCACCTTAGTCTCCTTCAGCTCGTGAATCCACTTGGAAACCGTATCCGGATTGAGCCTCTCTTCGAAATTCTTCAGAGAGAAGTCTTTTGCAGGGAGCAGCACGATCATTGAGACTTGGCCTGCTTTGTAAGCCATCTCAAGGGCCTGAAATCCGTCACCCGTTGCGTAGCCAAACGTACCCTCCCGCTTCATCATGGGTACAGAGGCTTTTTTGCCGTCCAAGGAGGTAAAGGGAGCATCCTTTGTGAGTTCTTTTTTGAACTCCCGATCCCACTTGCCCTTGAAGTAGATTGCATTGGCAAGAACAAACCTGGTTCCTGTGCCGATAGCTCCCTCTGTCATCAAATCCCTGATTTTATCTCTGGTCTGCCGTGATACCCACTTGTTGATCTCCTCCCTGGCGGATTTGGGATCTCTCTTAAAATCCAGCTCACTTGGATGTGTTCCATAGGTGTTTCCCATGAATTCCAAATATTCCTGTTTGAAATTGTAACCTTTTTGAAGCCAAAGCCCGTTGGCCAGATTGAGCTCGCCCTCTCCCTTTAGGATTGAATCAGCCAGATCACGATTCAGGGGACCGAAATCACGAGCTAGGCATTCGCGGTCCGATTTGGCGTGGAGAGCTTGAGCTATCTGATCCCGTGTTTGTCCCCGCGCACCGGCACAGGTCATCGATAGGGCCACGGAAATACTGTAAGGTGAAAAGAACAGGTTTTCATCCTGGTTCTTGAGTTTCTGATACAGCTCCAAGCCAAACGCATTGATTGCGCTCGCTGTTGCTCCTTTTTGTGACTCGGTATCTGTTGCCCAGGATATACAGGACCAGAGGACGCTTGAGATAATCACGGCTACGATACTCAACAACCGCTTTCGTTTCATGAGAATGTGCCTCCTTGCGGCAATATATTCAATCCGGTACGATTCATCATTCCGCAGCGCTTATTCACAACCAAATCAACCAAGTGACGAGGCCTCTTAATCGGCAGACCCTTCTATTCTTCACTGTAAACTTCAGATGCATAAGATAATGCTTAGGTCCAGATTGGTTTGCGGATGCATTGTAAGTGCGCAGAATGCTGAGATCCGCCACTTGTAATAATCAATTGATTCCCCTCTGTTATGCAGGCTTTTTTCGCGTACACCCGTCGTTCAGTTAGTAAAAGCTACTGGCTCCAAATCTTCTCCTGTTCGGAGATCAACCCCCACTTAGCGGGGCAAACTAAGCGACGGGTCTCCGTAGACCATATACTTCATTGCTTGGAAAAAAATGCTCGGCGGGTACCAACTCCGCGTAGGCTTAAGATTCGCAAGATGCTCTTTACGGAAATAATAGTCTATCGCCTCAACCCAGCAGTCACCCAACCGAAATCCTTTGCCCTTGGCCCATGCTGTGACGAACCCTTCCACCAGCGTCAGGGCGCAGGGCTGGCTCCCAGTATTACAGCCGATGTACGCAATGGCCCCGTTGGGTCCTCTATTGGTTAATTGCTTGCCCAACCCAGGCGGGTCGAAACGCCCAGTCTGGTAAGCCGCCGGTGGGACCGGATAGTCGGTGAAGAGTTCCCCCTTCTTTGTACCTTTATGCTCTACGCCGTGAATGTCCAAGTATCCTTCATATGGGGGTTCAGTCGTAAATCGCCCCGTTGAACATCCTGCTGAGATTATCACTGGCAGCCGTTTGGCGTTTTTTATTTGGTTAATGTGGCTAAGAGAGAGTGTATTGCGCCAGCTCGTACTAGAGCCGTGGCCCGAATGGATCAACAGGTCCACGCCCGAATTGAGCAGCCCCACAATTTCTGATTCAGTCGGTGGTGGGCTCGATACTTTTCGTCTAGCATCACTGTAGTAACGCTTACTGATGTTCCAGCTTTTAGGCATGGAGTGCGCGAGACGGTCCATCATGTCACGAGAATCCACCCAGCCGCCAACGACTATCAGACCCACACGGGGGGGTGTCTTGTTTCCGTTCTTCAGCTGATTCTCAAAGGTAATCGTCTTCGTCACCAGTGCCCGCACCTGCTCGGGTGTATTCACCGGCCACCGCCCTACGGCAAGTTTCGGTTGATAGTTTATTTTATCGAAGTTGATGGGGTCTTTTTTGTTCTTCTCTCCGTGAATTTCGCCAAAATAAAGAGCGTGGTCTCCATCCTTACGGGCGTGCCAGTCATCGAAGCTGCCGTTTGCCTTTGCCACATCAGCATAATACATGTCACTGGCATAAAAAGCCGTGTCATACGCAGCATGGTCAATCCGGTCGAGCACTATATACCTTACCGGAAGCACCGAGGCGTCTCCGACGAGGAGAACATATCTGGCCTGCCTATCTTTCCACGCTCCGTACAAAAAGCGTTTGAGCTTCTCAGGATCGTCAGCCCCAGGTGTCTCGACCAGCACCTTCTCCAAGATCGCAACCTCTATCGGAAGCTCGCCCCGTTTATGATCAATAAAGGGCTTGAGCTCGCTCTCAAACCTCTGCGGCGTGACTATCACCATGCTTTTTACTTTTGGGCCGATCTCGGAAGACTTCTCAGACGTTCCAGACCAAGCCTGCGTGGACGAGCAGACCACAATTGCGACCAAGCACAGGCACATGGACCAAATCGGGAAATAATTGCGGTTCACCATAATCTGCCCCTTCTGACATTGCGCGCGAGTGGCTGATTCAGTAATGCTCTAATTATAGCCCGGCTCCTAAAAAAGTTACACCACTAGTCTACTGCAGGGCTTTTTTCGAGGGAGACGACAGGGGCGATCTCGACAAAACGGACTACTACTCGGTTGACTTGCCATCTGTAGTCACTACTATGATCCTGGAGTGATTCAGAGGGGCATCGTGTCTTTACCGGGAACGGGCGGAGGAACATTCCCGGTGAGGAAGGGAATGCCAAGTGTGTTGAACCATCAGGTGGCTTCCTCTTCTAAAAACATGCCCTCAAGTGTTGTTAGGTTTGTTTCAAAAGGCTCATTTTCCATCAAATAGGCTCGTGCGACTCCACAGCGGTGATCCGTCATGATCAGGCGCGTCGCCGTCAATATAATTCAGGGCTTTATGTACGCATAACCCAGAGTTTGCAAGTTGATCAATTCGAGAATTCCTGCCGGGATAATGTCGCACAAGGGAAACAGATCGCTTTTCTCAATATGGTTCTTAGCCAGAGCGTTTCCGGACACCATTAAACGGACCCCCAGCTTGTGCAGTTCCTCAATATCAGCAGCGTGCTCCCCAATGTTGTCTTTGTGGAAAAGTTTGACCGCCTTGCCGTTGGCCACCACGCATACCCGGCACATTTGAGGCGTTATTTCTTTGAATAGGTTCTTGATATTTTCCATGGCCAGAGTCAGTCTTTCTTCCTGATCCCAATCCAGATGAAAGACGACTTTGCGTCCAGCTTGCAGGCTGCGACGGGGTTCCTGTTGCAATACTTTGGGGGGAAGCGACCGTTGGCCGTGTCTCTCTCTAGCGTGAGTCAAACAAACAAAACCCGACCCAACCAGCAGGACCAACATTATCCCAAGATACTTTTTCATCTACACTTCTCCCCTGAAGTATACGGCGGTCTTGCCATTTCGAAGGTTTTGGGGGTCACTTACTGGTGGCTGGTTGGTTCCTCCGACCCGAAAAGGCCCAGTGTCGTTCCCGGCAACACCCAAGAGAATCAAAACCGTCGTCATGTTGATAAAAAAAGCCTGTTGTTTCTTGCTATTAAACGTAGCTCACCTCAGGTCTCCCGGTCAAGGACAATCCTCTCGGTGGCCCTTACCCGAACACAGCCCTGTAGTGCCCTGCGAAGGGTAGGCTGAATCCACACGGGTGCTCCACTTCCTAGACTGAGCTGACTTATCGGCGTAACACGTTTCGTGTGTTTTTCTTGGGCCGACGCAGACAAATCCGCATTTCGCCTTAACGGTCGCCAAGGCGGCGGATCAGCAAAATAAGATGGTTACGGCGCCAAGTGCCATCCTTAGCGTTTAGGAGAGCCGGATTTTATTCTTCTCAGTTTCTTCGGGGTGGGATCGGGAGGATATTCGGGACCCGTGGGTGATTAGGATGGGAAAACGAAGAGTGGGAATGCAGAAAAGTGGCTTCAGAAGACAATATCAGTGTCCCATGAAGGCGGCTCTCGCTGTTTTGTGAATTCTCTCTTGTGATCACCTGGAGGATGACATAACGAATCTTGTGAATAGCAAGGACCGGATTTGATCGGACCACGAGATACCTCAAAGAACGTTAATAGAACCATGACAAACTCACACCCTCTTGCGCAACAGTCTAGGTGGACGGACCGTTCATCTCTCATCCAGCACCCTGCGTACCTGTCATAGCAATTCCTTGAACTTGAAAGGTTTCCTTACAAAGCCGTTTGCCCTCGGTGTGTCACGCCGCTTCAAATTACTTAGTTGGCTCAATGGTTGCTCCGTCTTGTCCCGTCGAGAGTCTTAATCGAAAAAAAACTTTACCCCTTCCAGCTCTTTGGATAAGATGCTGACATCCAAAAATAGGGATCGCCTGAAAGAGGAATAATACGCATGTTCGGTGCCTACGGTTCCCGTAGGGTAGGATGATGCCGTCACCATCTCCCAATGGGGCCGTCGGACTTTTGGTTGGTGTGTGTTCTTTGCTGTCAGTTTGCATTTCAAGTGGATTTGCATTTAGAGGGATGGATGATGAAGAAAATCGTACTGCTTGTTCTCGTTACAGGGGTACTCTTCCCCTCGGCCCTTTTTGCCCAACATATCTCTCCTAGCCTAATTCCTACGGGTTTACCCTTTCTGCCCTCAATGAGTGAAGATTCCGCGACAGGCAGCTTCTTGTCCAACCTCCCGTTGGTGCAGGGAATAAAAGCCGGAAAGATCATTCTCAATCCCTATGTGCAAATCGGCTACCAGCACATAGGGGCCAATATGACCATCCCCATCTCGTCTGATACTGGTACCCCTGTGGGCCAACTTCAGGTAGGTACGGTGGATGTGAGCTTGCAAAACTTCGACTTCTGGTCGGGAACCGTGGGTCTCAATGTCTTGGCTGCCCCGTTCAGTTTGTTCGGATCTGCCATGGGCTTTGCACCCCATATCTTCCAACTATCAGGCCAAATCCCAATTTCACTCGGTCCACTTGGAGTAACACCCGAGTTCGAGATGACCGCGTCGAACTTCCAATTCTGGGCAGTACAGGGTGGAGCGGGTTACGAATTTAAGAAAGGTTATTCGATTCTTGGCGGATTCATGTGGTCTCAGATGGAAGTCGAATTTGAGAACCCTCGAACAGCTTCGGGGCCTCTTCAGAATCAGACCATTCAGGGTGATGTGTTGCTGAAAATAGGGGTGCCGTTTCTCGGGATTCAGTATATGCAACAGGGTTACTACCGAGCTGCGTTACTTTACAGTCCTTTAGCTTGGTCTCAAGGCACTCTGGCCTTCACGTCTTCCCAGCAGACGTTAGCCGACCTAAATTACTCCCTTAGCCAGCCGGGCCAGTTTTGGGCAGTTAGTCTCGAATACTACTTTCCCTTTAAGCCTCCGGTGATGCTCAGCATGTGGTTCAACGGCAGTCTGGTCAACATAAGAGGCACCTCGGACCTTGAGTTTACAACCGCGGGGCCCTCCGTTTTCCGGACGAAAGATGTCCTCATCACGAACACGCAATACCTTATGGGGGGCGGAATTACCTTTGGGCTCGCATTCTGAATCAATGTCAGATGTACGCACCTCTATAGAGGAATCTCTTGACCCATGGATACACCATAGCATATATTGGAATAGAATTGAGTAGGCATACATTATTTTGGGGTAGGCAGAAGAATGATACTGCTGCGTAATTACCGTTAGCGCAAAGGGGGACTGAATGATGAATCGACTCCTTGTAGGGATTCTACTTTTGACCACTCTGCTGCTGACAACAATGCCCGCCCAGACCGTTGCAACCAATGCCCCGCTATTGCAGGATTTTGACAGGGAGGCATGTTACTCCAATTGCCCCTGCGATATTCCAGGCATAGAGCAGGCCTGTGCGGCTGCACACAGAAATGTGACGACGAGTTCTGGAAGGATTTTAACAACAGCCTTGGGAATAAAAAAGGGAACTGATTGGTCCCCGGAAATTATCACGACTGTCTACCTCTTGATCCGTGACTTAACATCGCTCGGTCTGGAGGTTTTATCAAGGCATGGTAAATGCGCATATTGAAACGATATTGCTCGTCACGGGTCTCGCAACAGCGTTGGCCATAGTCCAGTGCGTGGCTCCACGACCTATATTGAGGTTCGCTTTTGGCGTTGAGAAGCCGCAACCGGTTACTCTGCTTATGGCCAGCCATTGGGGCCTGCTGGTTTTCTTGATAGGGGCTTTGCTGGTCTATGCAGCATTTCAGCCGAGTATTCGAGTTCCAGCAATGGTTATCGGCGCTGTTGAGAAGCTTTTCTTTGCAGGGCTGGTTTTCTTTGGTGAAATGCCAGGAACCGCCCGAGTAAAGGCTTTGGCAGTTGCTGACACCGGTATTGCCATATTGTACCTGATGTATTTCGCAGGATTGTGAAGAGACTGCCGAATGATCCAGTTGCCGATTCGTGCAAATGGCTTTGACAGATAATGCAAAAGAAAGGGGGACCATTATAAAACGAGCAAAGAAACTGAGGCAGTTGAAATTGTGGCGATAATGAATCGACTTAACTTTTCTTCCAAGGAGGATGTTTATGAACACGCTGAGAGGCAGGACATGGGTTCTGTTGCTGACAGCCGTGCTGACAATCACTTTCATCTGTGCAGTCGGTTCAGTGGAATCCAAAGCTGCTGATGCGAAGAAACCCAACATTATTTTCATTTTGGGTGACGACATTGGCTGGTTCAACATCGGCGCCTACCACCAGGGCATCATGGCGGGTAGGACGCCGAACCTTGATAAGCTTGCAGCCGAAGGAATGCGCTTCACCGACTACTACGCAGAGGCGAGTTGCACCGCCGGTCGAGCGAACTTCATCACCGGGGAACTCCCGATCCGAACCGGCCTCACGACCGTGGGCCAGGCCGGGGCAACCATCGGTATACCAGCAGAGGCTCCGACGATCGCCACCGCGCTAAAGTCCATGGGTTACGCCACCGGCCAGTTCGGCAAGAACCACCTGGGTGACCGAAACGAGTATCTGCCCACAGTGCACGGATTCGATGAGTTCTTCGGGTACCTGTATCACCTGGACGCGATGGAAGACCCGTGCCATCGCAACTACCCGCAGGCTCTCAAAGACACGCTGGGGCCTCGCCATATGATCCATTCCTGGGCCACTGACAAGGACGACCCGACCGAGCAACCCCGCTGGGGCAAGATCGGCAAGCAGAAGATCGACGACGCGGGCCAACTCTGTCCGGACAGGATGAAAACCGTGGATGACGAAATCCTCGATCACGCGCTCAAGTTCATCGAGAAGGCCAAGAAGGAAGGAAAGCCGTTCTTTGTCTGGCTGAACTCCACGCGTATGCACGTCGTTACACATCTCTCGGAGAAATATGAAGCGATGCGAACAGCTGAGAACGGCTGGAGCATACAGGAAGCTGGGATGGCCCAGCTCGACGACGAGGTGGGCTCGGTCATGAAGTACGTGAAGGACAATGGCCTTGATGATAACACCATCATAGCATTTAGTTCGGATAACGGAGCCGAAAACTTCACCTGGCCCGACGGCGGGCAAACCCCGTTCGCAGGAGGCAAGGGGACGGCGCTCGAAGGCGGCTGGCGCGTGCCCATGATCGTCCGTTGGCCTGGCAAAGTGCCCGCGGGCAAGGTGGAGAATGGTATTGTTTCAGGTCTGGACTGGTTCCCGACGTTCGTGGCGGCCGCCGGCAATCCCAACATCGCTGAGGAGTTGAAGAAGGGCAAACAGCTCGGCGACCGCACCTACAAGGTCTACCTCGACGGGTACAACCAGATGGACCTCATTACCGGCAAGGGCCCGTCAAAGCGAAACGAGATCTTTTACTTCACCGAGCATACTCTTGGGGCTGTGCGAATCGGAGACTACAAGTACCGGTTCATCGATCAGCCGGCAGGCTGGTTGGGCGGCACGGTCAAAGTGGATCTGCCGATCCTAACGAACCTTCGGCTTGATCCTTTTGAGCGGACGGGCCTTCCCACCGGCACGACTGGGTCGCTCGAGTACCTAAATTGGTTCATGTTTGAGTTCTGGCGCTTCGTCTATGTGCAGCAGGAGGTGGAGAAGTACGGAAGAACCTTCATTGAGTTCCCACCGATGCAGAGAGGCGCAAGCTTCAACATGGAAGAAGTGAAGGAACAGATCAAAAAGGCCCTTAAGTCGCATTCTGGCGAATAATGGCGTCCCACCTGAGCGTCTTCAGATGAAGCTCACTTCTTTGTGATTGTTTCATCGCTGTGTGGTCCTGCAAGGAGGCCCCCAAGAATAGCCCCAGGGATGCCTCCTTGCTTCCTATTGGGCATGGTTCAGAAGAATGAGTGGACCTCACAACGGCTACTGTGTGCGGGATCATGCTCCTGCTGAGGTGGTACAACAACGGCGCATGCGGAAGGAAAGCTTATCATGAAAAAGTGCTGTTTGCCCTTCTGACAGCGATGCTTATTACGGGATCGCTAATCTGCACGGTCGCCTGGTCGAACGATAAAGAGAAAGCATGTGAAGCCTTGATTGAATACGTGAAAAAGAGTGCGTCAGTCATAAGACAGGTATAAAGACCCAGGAAAGGCACCATAAAGCTACTTGTATAATAAAAGAAGCGACTTATCACCGCGAGAAAGGCACTCGACGCGCTCTGAATCGAAAGATGGAGGATCCCAAATCAATGCTCCAGCTTCCAGATTCCCCCTATTCCCCTTTTAATTGTGGCCTCGCTACAATCGATCTGACGGGTGCAGGAAGATGACTTTCATCCCTAACTCGGAAAGCCGGCCCGCATTAGAAAATTCTGCATCGCCGGTCTCTGTGCCCGCAGGTTGCTCTGCGGCGATGTTGTGTCTTTTGTTGTTGTTTGTCTTCGCGAACATTGCGGGAGCAGCCCAAGCTGTTCATCCTTTGGCGCCACCGGACACTTCAAGCCCGAGAGCAACCCTCAATACGTTTCTAAATGAAATGAACAAGGCCGTAGAGGCATACAGGACCGGCCACAGAGACCAGGCTTTCGGTTTCCTTGATCGCGCTGTGCGCTGCCTCAATCTAGACGCGGAGCCGCCGGCCATCAGGCCTGTCCTGGGATTGTATACTGCTCTGTACCTAAAGGAAACTCTTGATCGGATCGATATTCCGCCTGTTGAGGAGATTCCGGACGCCAAGACTGTTGCAACAGAGAAGCTTACCAGTTGGACCCTTCCCTACACAGAGATCACTATTGCGGCCGTCAAGGATGCACCTGCCGGTGGGCAATTCCTCTTTTCACCGGAGACGGTAAAAAGATCGGAGCAATTCTACAACAAAGTCAGGAATCTGCCGTACAAACCCGGCGCAGAAGGAGCTCTCTACGAGCAGTTGACTGCTTCGGCGGGGCCAATTGTTCCGAAAGAACTGATGGATCAGTTACCGCCCTGGAGCAGGACAGTAATCTTTGGACAGACTGTATGGCAGTGGATAGGATTGATTCTGTACTTCCTGGTCGGTGCGTGGGCCGTGATGTTGATATATAGGTGTGTCCGCAAGGCGCTCGGCATTCTTGACGCGAGACTCAATTCAGCGCTGGAATTTGAGGTGCTGGTCTGGATCACTCAGCCGGAATTCAGAGCAAAGGCAACAGATCAGATAAACCGAGCTATCTGCGAGGAGTTCCAGAAACAAGGAATCGAGATGCCATTTCCTCAGAGGGACGTTCATATTCGAACGGACAAATAGATCGCAGCCAAAGGAGTTCCTAACTGGTACAGGGGCTAGTTTATTCTGTTGTAAGGAAAGGAATGCTTCCATGCGAAATTCAATGCTGATGATCGTGTTGGTTCTAGTGATAGCCACGGCCTCAAGTTTCGCTGCTGATGAAAAACAGCGTCCAGGTAAGCCACCCGCCAGTACAACGGAAAATCCGCAAATTTCTGAAGAGAGGGCCATTCGCGCGACGGGAGAGGCATTCACATCGGCCTTCAATAAGGGTGATGCCAAGCGGATCGCAGGCCTCTGGACAAGTGATTGTGAATACGTCGACGAGACCGGCCGGATCATCCAGGGGAGGGAGGCAATCGAGAAGGAATATGCAGCATTATTTGCCGCTCATCCCGGGGTGCAAATAGAGACCTCCGTCTCATCCGTCAAAATGTTCGGTGATAAGGCCGCCACAGAGGATGGGACGTCGATAGTGAAGAACTCCGACGGAGCACCTCTGTCGAAGGGGCACTATACGGCTGTGCTTCTGAAAGAAGGCGACAAGTGGCTCATGGCCAGCGTTCGTGAACAGGCTTCCTCCTCTCTGTCCAAACGTCCAGACTTCGGAGATCTGGAGTGGTTGATCGGAGACTGGACTGCCGCAAAAGACTCGAAGACCGTTGACTTCACTTTCAAGTGGGTTGCGGATAAGAAGTTCATCGAACTCTCGTACGGCGGAGGAAACAAAGGCGCCACCGCCAGATCCGGTATTCAGATCATCGGCCGAGATCCTTTGTCAGGGGACGTGATCTCTTGGAGCTTCGATTCTACCGGAGGCAATGGCCAGGGGCATTGGAGACTCTTGAAAAAAGGGTTGATCATCGAATCGCGGGGAATGCTGCCTGACGGTACGCCGACCGCATCGACCGACATTGTATCGAGAATTGATGGAGACAGCTTTTCCTGGCAATCCGTCAATCGCAGCGTGGCCGGGCAAAGCTTGAATGATTTGGAACCGGTGGTCCTGAAACGAAAATCAAGGTGAACAAGATTCTTTTTTTTCAGAAACGCCTTCACCGTAAGCTGATGAGGTTCGCATAAGGGAACTTCAACCGCGAGGTCGAAAATGAGCAAACTAATAGGATTATTTTTGGCGGCAGTATTGTTCACAGCCCTTCCCCTTGGGGACGCCTTGGGCCGTGGCTTCGGAGGGTTCCGAGGAGGCGGCTTTGGTGGAGGGGGGTTCCACGACCGAAGCTTTGACACAGGCGGATTTGGAGGATCCCGTGAGAGGGGCTTTGACGATTTTCGAGCCGGCGACACAAGCCGATCGCGGTACGAAGCGCATGACCACGAGGCAGCGGGGAGCTTCTCGGGAGAGAGCGGCAGGTTTCGAGGGCAATATGATGCTGGTCGAATAAACTACACTGCGAGGGTTTCCCGAACTCAGTTGGACAAATTCATGGGACTACCCACCGACGCGGGGGTTGGCCACGTCGCTTCGGCACACGCTGGTGTGGGAATTCAAGGGACTCGTGTGACCGCAGGTCGTGTGGAAGGACCTCTGGGTGGATCTGCGGCCTTTGTCTCGGGGGCACACGTTCGTTTCGTCCCACCCAACGTGCGCATTGCGCAAGGATCGGCAGTGAGACACGCATTCTACGGACACAACCTGTTCCATCCGGCATGGTACAGGTCACATCGCGCGGCATGGACCACTGCGGCACTTACTTCATCTGCTTGGGCTGCTGCAAGCTGGAGCAGCGCCTCGGACTGGGTGGGCTGCGATTCCGAACCCGAGGACTACGATTACGGCAGCACAGTCCTGTACCAGGGAGGCAACGTGTACGTGGAGGGCCAGCCCGTTGGCTCTGATGCTCAGTACTATGATCAGGCAAGTTCGCTTGCAGCTTCCGGCGATGCAAAGGAGAACGACAAATCTAACTGGTTGCCGCTGGGAGTGTTCGGGATGGTGCAGGGCCAACAGACAGACCCCACCATGATCTTCCAGTTGGCTGTCAACCACGAGGGAATCATACGAGGGAACTTCTACAACACGATCACAGATACGACTCTGCCAGTTCACGGAGCAGTGAACAAAAAGACTCAGCGAGTTGCGTGGACAATGGGGGACAACAAGAGCACAGTTATTGATACTGGCCTGGCGAGCCTCACCAAAGACGAAGGTCCAGCTCTCATGCACTTGGGAAAAGATCGAACCCAAGAGTGGCTTTTGGTTCGACTGAAAGGTAAGGCTGAGAAAAAGAACGATTCGTAAATAGCACCCATTCACATGATGGTTCAGCCGACGGAGTTAACGGTCCATTTTCGCGTTTTATCTTCCTACGGAACTGGGAACCACCAGGTCATCTGAGTTCGTGCACAAGGAATACAGGTATTACGAACGGGCTCCCTCACTAAGAACTGAATTTACCGGACTTTTCCATCAACATCTGGCCTGCCGGATTCGATTGTGACGAGAGCCCGGTTTGCAAGTTTGAGGTGTTGCTCGGCAGCCTTCCACAGCGATTGAAACCCTTCCTCGGGAGCTTTTTTCACCCCTTGCCCGAGGTAACGTATCCCTTCACACTTTACCTCGCACCCATTTTTCGAGTCTCTAAAAACCAAGCCAGGAGAAGACAAGTGGCTCGCTTCCCGAGTTGCCGAAACATCCAGGAAGATTATTACAACAAAATATCCCGTAATTTTAATTGACTAATATCTTTACTTTATGTTATAGTTAACCATAACGTTTTAGTAATTTGGCTAGTATACTAATTTTGCGATAATTTTAGCTGAGAACACCTGAGGAGTAGATGTGACAATGTATAAAATGTTCTTTCGCATCCTGATCAGCGCCATTTTAGCTGCTGGGCTGCTTGTAACAGTAGCTTCAGCCCAGATGAGCCCTTGGGCAGCCACAGGCGGCTATTCAGCCTACCCGGGCATGGCGCCGCCACATCCTCCAGTGAAATGCCAGCCGCCAGCTCCGCCACCCTGTTTTCCAAATCCGAACCCAGGCTGTGCCCCCTTCCCATGCTATAACCCGTACGCTTGCCCTCCGCAGCCTTGTATGCCTGCGCCCTTCATGGAGCCTTCCGTGTACGTAGGGTACCTGTACAAGGATCATGGGGCCGGGGTTAATATTCAGTTCAATAACGGGGATGTCGTTGGGATAACGTCAACGAGAAATGATTTTACTTTGCAGGGCGTTTGGCTGGAACTCGCCGCACCCTTTGCTCTGTCCCAAAATGCGGGGTTATTTCTTTCCTTGGCCCATCTATTTCCAGTGCAGTCCAATGCCTTGGAATCGTATCAGCAATTAGGGGGCGCTGCAAAACGCGAGTGGAGTCCCGATATCCAATGGTGGGAACTGGACTCAGCCCTCACGTATCGGCTGTCTCAGGGTGTTTTCGGGTTGGCGGGTTTTCGATGGTCCTCGTTCGTGGTCGACTTCGGTCAAGCTACGAATCAGCAGAACTTCTCGACCTCCCCGGATCAGGCTCAGCTTTCCGTCAACGCCTATATCCCCTACCTGGGACTCGAATTGCAGGCTGACCCTAACTGCAATAGCAGTTTCAAGGCTGCATTCCTCGGGTTCCCCGCTCTTCCCAGCGACGCTGAGTTCCAGGAAACTTTTACCCCGACAGGTGAAGTCTACACAAGATTCTCCGGCAAGACAGACTATAAGTCCGGCTATTTTCTGGAGGGGTTGGCCGAAGCCTCCATGAGGATGGCTGCTTGCAGCCTGGGAGCCTTTGTGAGGTTCGACGCCATACATACGGATCGGACCCGCAATTTCATCGGTCCAGATGGAAGCGGCAGATCGGCCGACATCCAGTTTGACAGAAGAAACTGGATATTTGGTGGGAAGATAGGTTTTGTTTTCTAGCGAAAATGCGGCCATATCTATCCTGTGAAGCCACTTACCCAAAAAAAACCCGCTGCAAAACCGGCGGGCTTTTGCACTCATTGGGAGTAACCCAACGAGGCTCGGTATCAATGACCAATACCAGAAACACGAAGAACAAAACAACGAACTCTTGTCTTAGCACGCTCTCTTCTGCCAACGGCCAGGCGTGATACCAACGCTCCATTTTGTTGGTAGGATGAGTACTTGCAGAAGTTAAGACCTGCCAGCAGGCCGACTATCCGGAGCCAACAGCCACCTCAAGATCATTAACGCTCCAGGCTCAACGTCCCAAACTCTCCACTAACAAAATCCCGTTTCGATACCCATTTTCACTGACGTTGAACATTTTGATCAGGTCAGCTTCTATCCGCTGCGGCCGACCTCATTCCAAAACTGCGTTGATAGCGGAATTCGTTCGGGCGTTTGTTCTGCGGCTCCCGGTGAACGATTACAAGTCATGATAACCTTCAAAAGAAACATCAGCACAGAACACGTTTCTCATCAACGATCAAGTGGTGTCTCCCGCATCAACGATCAACACTCAGCTTCATTGGGCTCCACCTCGCCTTCGCCTTTCCTTTGGGCAGGCTTCGGTGGACCCGGTAGGTAGGCAGATGGGCGGTGCAATAATAGATAGGTGGAGTTGGGAAGTTCTTGTAAGCCAGTACATCAAATACGGACTTGGGGTGTGAAACAATAGCCGTAACCATTTGATATTACATTACGCCTTTTTTAAAACCCGCATCATTGGCGGACCAGCAACCGGGACGCACTCATTGCTCTGGCTAAACTTCTCAAGGCTATGGAAGACTTTCATCAGTTCATTCATGAATACTGATAGTGAGTAACGCCATGAGCATGAATGTTGTTATTTTAAGAGAGAGCAGAGCCCAGGGGGAGGAGAACATTACAAGGGTGGTACCGATTCCTGTATCATGCGGACATTGTTACTTAAAGATCAGTTGGATGTGAAGTTGGAAATTATCCATCTGCCCGGACACTCGGCTCCAGGGAGCACTGACGACACTCGTATCTCGGTTACTGAACAGATTTTGCGTGTACCGCACCGAGAACGATTCTCCGCGAGTTTCTGTTCACGGGTATGCTGAGGTATTCGAAACCAGGAACGTTCGCATATGGGGTTCTGGTCGCTTATTTGAGCGTGGTCAGTGCCTGTCTTGATATGGCGCACGAACATGCAGATCGGCGTTTTAAGCCCAGAGGAAGAGAGTCAATTCCGGACAAAAATCCCTTGCACATGCTCAGACAATTCCAACTCGTGGACGAAGAAGTCTAGCAGTTAGCGGAGTGGCTCTTCAAGTGTCTGATCACGGTGGGAGGTGGCAAGTTCATTTGGCTTCAGCCTTCTCCTTGACCCGGTACGATCAGTCTGTTTCAGGGTGATGGCTGCATGGACATTTTGCTTGACCGAGTGGCATGCGGTAAGGTACGCTCACAAACGGCAGTATTCAGGCTTTTTCAGCAACGTGACGACGGTTCTGCCGCTCTCCTGCCCCTTGAGAAACCATTCGCTGGCTCTTTCGGTGTCAGGGATACCATGCAGCGATCCCATCCGGGCCAAACGCTTTAGAATCGGCGAGACCGCCGCACAATTCAGTGAAAGGAGGACACATCGTATGTCGGTAGTAAAGATCATCGAATTGGTTGGGGAATCCCCATTGGGGTGGGAAGATGCCATGAAGCAAGTAATAGCGGAAGCCCAGAAAACGCTTCGCGGCATTACCCGCATCGGGGTGGTGGAGCAAGACGTCCGAATGACAAACGACAAGATAGATGTTTGGCGGGTACGCGCTCAGGTCTCATTCAGAATAG
>JBKQMK010000144.1:0-11235 GCA_052146735.1 Desulfomonilaceae bacterium
TCCTCTTGAAGACCCAAAATCCGGAGTTGATAAGATATGAGACCACCCGCAGCGATGCGGATCGCGAACGGTTCGTCAAGCTGGTGAAGAGCGTGTGGCACGGAATCAAGAAGGAAGTCTTCTTCCCGAAAGCGGATTGGCAATGTGGCCAATGTCCATTCTTTGATAACTGCAAGGACTGGTGAGGATAGAGTAGACCAGACGATAGGATTCGGTGATTTGCCTTGCATGCCATAGGGACCGTAAGGTCCCTATTTCCCCGCCCACACCTACAATTTCAAGTGTTTTGTCTCAAGCCGGAACGTCGGCAAGTGGGACTTTCCCCTCATGGGGACTGGAATAAGTACCCATACCCCTATACTTGTTGCCAGAATCCTAGATGGGACCCAAAACGACGCTCCAGAGGGCCTTACTTTTGTCATGCGCAAAAAAAGCTAAGCATATCATTCCTATAGGAACTACGAAGTCTCGATTTTTGCATCCGTTTTCCACAATGCGGAATGGCTCTTGTGCCACATCGTGAGAGGGGGAATTAGATCTCGCACAGCCTCCGGTGAAGATGACCCCCATAAGATTCGTTCAAGGCACAGGCGCCAATACGAGAACCGTGGTTTGGATCCGAACCTATGAACCGGCCCAATCCCTTAGGGTTTTACGCATTTTGAGAGCCTTTTGTGCACAGAATTCTCAGCCAGTTTTCATGGCTGCAGAATAAGTTTCTTGAAGTTGCCGCGCGTGTGGCAACTTGATCGACGGAAGCTCGGAATGTTGGAAATAACATACCTTTTGCATTGTTTCTGGTTGAAGTTCTCGGGTTGTACCAAGACCGGTGGGATCAAGATTTGCAGCCAAGTTTTAGTGCTCCAGAAAAAGTTGCTTGAAGTTGCCGCGCGTGTGGCAACTTAAACGTAAGAAATTCGGCCCTAGGGGTTGAGTGGGGACATACTCCCTCAGCGGCAAGGGAGTATGTCCAGCGGTCAAGCTTCAGTTTCCGCCTGGGGACCCAATTCGATGCGAACGAGTGTCTTTTTAACCTCGTCTAGAAAGCTTTTCGACTCGTCGATGACCTTGTTCTGACGGTCGATCAGCTTCACAAGTTCCAGTCTATCAACTGATTCGAGTTCAGCCGTTAATCTCTGCGGATCGGATAGCAGGCTTTTCGCTTTCTCATCCTTGATAAGCTTCAGCGGTTCTTCGAACTTTTTGAAAATCTCATTCTGTTGATCAGTGACCGGCCTATGCTTTATAGTGGATTCAATCTCTGAGAGTATCTGACGCACCGTGAGGTTTTCTCTGATCGCCCGTTCAGCCAACTCTCTTCTCTTCGTTTCATCCTTTTGCCTGAGAAGAACGGCAAACTGTGAGTAGCTTAGCTGTGTGCAGTCCACATTATCCTGGGTCAATTGACGCCTGAAGGCCGCAGCGCGGACCCAGGTTCCCAACTGTCTGTGATTTACGGCAAGGTCAGGATGCTTGCCTATTTGGCTCATGGACTCGTCTTTATTCGGGCTATGTGACGAGGCTGCTTTCAGATTGTCTTTGAATACAACTGACAGCACGTAATCGCCAATTTCCATCTTCCCCTTCTCAACGGTTTTCACTGCTATGCTGTTAATTCCCTTAACCACAGCATCAACCTGCGCCGACGAGAGGACTACTAATGCCGCATCTCCCTCTGGCTCAGCTTCTCCTCCCGGTTGCTGTTGGGGGGCGAAATATTCCTGGTAAGTCGCCTCCGGTAAATTCTCCCTTAGGCTCTCATCGGTTACTCCGTGAAGTTGCTCTGCCAAAGGACGATCATCCTCTGGGGCGAGATCTTCTCCTCCTTCGAATTCCTCGATGGAGTCCGGCGCCACGACGCTGACGGGTGCGGCGGGGCTGCTCGCAACGTTTCCCTGAGTTTCCGCTTTCATTTGCGGTGCCATGATAGGCCTCCTTAAAAGTTGTTTGCTGTCCATGTCACGAAAGTGCTTATGAACAGCTTATTTGGGAGTGTAATGCTCCCTATCGTCCCCGAACCTATGCAGTGGAAATGTCAGATACGGACAAACACGATTGCTTTTGTTTGTGGGTTGCCACCTTTTTTGAGAGGCGTGGCTTCCGGGTAATTGGGATGAGGCGATGTAGGAGAGATGCTTAGTGGTCAACCCTTTTCATCTGGGTTGATTTCTAAGCCCTTGGGTCCGGTTGGGACTCCCCCTAACTTTTGGTTTTTGGTTAATGACAGGCTTAAATTACCGGGTAAGCGAATACTTCAGTGCCTTAAGCAAGTGCCGTGCCACAAAATTGCCAAGCCTGGGGTTGCATAAAAAAGATAGGGAAATGGCAGGTTAACAGCTGGATATGAGAATTGACTTGCATTATGGATGTTGTAGGTGTTGCTGGTGGAAAGGGGTCAGTTTGGCTTGGCAATGGCCGCCGTAGAGAAAACCTCCATGATGACAACCCATAACAGCGGGGCAGAGTGACCGGTCCGGATACGCTCACGGGTCCAGGTGACCCGCACAGGGCAGCGTCGGCATCCCCAGTGTCAATCTGGCGCGCATTAGGCTGCCTGACTATGTAACTCATGACTCTGGCCGCGGTCAGGGGCTATTAACCGTAATTATGCAACGGTCCTGCGATAGCCCGTCAGACCCAAAATGCTGCCTTGTTGTCTCTCCTGAATCTCCGAGTTGCTCGACAGCCACCGTATCGCACCATCTACCCAGCAAAACTGAACGTCGTACCAATGTCAAAATTCGGACGGCGAAACGGATCTTCAAAACTCGATGGACCGTTGGTCCATTTTTGACTACTGTTCGCGGTCTGTAGGAGGTACTTGCTTGAGCCAGGATTCGATTTGTTCGCGTACCTTGTCCCTAATCTCCCTGAATTTGGCCAATTTCTCCTCTTCGGACCCTTCGAAGGCTGCGGGATCTTCGAAAGGCCAGTACAATCTGACACTCAAACCTGGGAAAATAGGGCATTCGGCTTCTGCCTTCATACATACCGTTATCAAGTATCCGAAGTGAGTTTTTCCAAGAAACTCTTTCAAAGCTTTAGACCGATAACCGCTCATATTAATCCCGATCTCTTCCATTACCTGTTTGACAAACGGATTGAGCTCCGTCGGTTTAAAACCAGCGCTGTACGCGTCGAAACGATCTCCGGCGAACTTTCTCAGAAACGCTTCGGCCATCTGGCTTCTCGCTGAATTGTGGGTGCACAGAAACAAGACTTTCGGTTTTCTCATTTCGCTTCCCTCTTGATTATGTGTTTCACGAATTCAACACTCTAGACCTTAAACCACCTGTCCAATTATTTTACGGGGCCGACAGCCCCTGAAGTTTCTTAACCCATGCCTGAGCCGCCATCTGAACTGGATCCCAAGGACTACTCAAAGGCGGGGTGTAACTCAAATCGAGGTCGCTCAACTTTTCAACTGTCATGTTACTGAAGATTGCAGCCGCAAATATGTCGATTCGTTTAGATACCTCAGACTTGCGATGTCCGAGAATCTGAGCACCCAGGAGACGGCCCGTTGTTCGGTCGCCGGTAATGCGGATCATCATCTTTTCAGCGCCAGGGTAATAAACCTTGTGATCCCACGTTTCGAACTGGTCAGTGAAAGGATCTAATCCCGCTTCCTGAGCCTCAGAGTCGCGAAGCCCTGTGCGTGCCGCCACCAGGTCGAAAATCTTAACAGCTTGCGTGCCCAGCGATCCGGCGAACTCACGATTGCCTCCAACCGCGTTTTCCCCTGCAATGCGTCCCTGTTTGTGAGCTGTTGTTCCCAGCGGAAGATAGGTGTAATTTCTCAGAAGATTATGCCATGTTTCCACACAGTCGCCCGCCGCATAGATGTACGGCACATTGGTTTGCATGCGCCGATTCACCTTGATAGCGTCCTTGATCCCTGTTTGGATTCCAGCTCCTGCAGCCAAGGTCGTTGAAGGTCGGCACCCCACTGCCACCAGCACCAAGTCCGCCCTAGCGCTGAATCCCTTGGTTCCCTTAACGGCAAGACTTTGGCCGTCGTCTTCAATCGATTCAATTCCCACGCCGGTGGCCACGTTGACGCCGTGTTGCTCCAGTTCTGCGGCGACTTTCTCGCCCAGGGGGTTGTCAACAGTGGTAAGAACTGTTTCTGCAAACTCCACAACAGTCACTGACATTCCACGAAGAGACAGGGCGTCAGCCATCTCCATCCCGATATAGCCGCCGCCCACGATCAGAGCAGATTGCGGTTCGTGTTCCGTCAGCCATTTGTGGACCGCAAAGCTGTCTTCCATCCAGCGAAGAAGAAAAACGCCCGGCAGGTTCACGCCTTTGATGTTGGGTTTGATGGATTCCGCACCAGTTCCAATGACCAGTCGATCGTATTGCAGCTCTCTTGCTCGTCCTACCGCATCAACTACCTGCACGAGTTTCTTTCCCGCATCGATTGCTTTGGCACAGTGGTCCATGAGTAATCGGATCCCTGCCCGCTCGATTTCCTCTTTGGTTCTATGGGCTAGACTTCTCCAGTCGGAGACTTCCCCACTCAGGTAGAAGGGCAGACCACAAATGCTGAAATTCAGGTATCTATCGGCAATTACAAGTGTGGGCTCAACGGAAGGGTCTATTTCGCGGGCCCTGAGTGCCGCACTGATTCCTGCGTCACTTCCACCGATAATGACCATACGTGTCATTGTTACTCTCCCTTATGCATCCCGTCCGAAAGCGCCCCCGCTAGTATTGGGAGGTTTTTCGACGAAGTATTCTGAAAAACCATCCTAGTGTAGTGTCCCGCTAGTAACGTTCAAAACTAAAAGCAGCTCTGGCACAGTGGAGGTGGCCGTGAGTTATGCATTCTATTTGAGGGACACCACACTAGCGTGTTAAAGTTGGCATTTCATTGACGCTCCCGATAGAAAACATGTCCAAAGACATCGTCTTGATCACTGCCTGGACTGATTCACTTTAGACGCAAACAGATTCAGTCCATTCTCAGCCCTGTAACAACTTGATTGGGCTTTGCTCTGCGGACATTCCTGCCCTCATCGTGAAGCCGATGCCCCCTTTCGAGTCCCCTCACTGGTCTCCACGATCTCGCAAGTGAAATAGCGTGTCTGGAAATACAGAGCTACATTAACCAGAAGGATCAAAACCGGGACTTCCACCAGTGGACCTATTACAGCCGCAAAGGCTGCACCCGAGTTGATACCGAAAACCGAAACCGCCACCGCGATAGCCAATTCAAAGTTGTTACTGGCCGCGGTGAAAGACAGAGTTGCCGATTTGCAGTAATCACCGCTGATCTTGCCCGCCATCCAGAAACTGACAAAGAACATCACAACGAAATATATGAGCAAAGGAATAGCGATACGAACGACGTCTAAAGGGATTTGTACGATCAAGTTGCCTTTAAGGCTGAACATGACGACAATAGTGAACAGCAGGGCAATGAGCGTGATGGGACTGATCTTTGGAATGAATACCCTTTCGTACCAGTCCTTGCCCTTGCTTTTGATCAAGGTGAATCGCGTGATCATTCCCGCTAGGAAAGGAATCCCCAGGTAAATGAATACGCTCTGGGCGATCTGGCTCATGCTGACCTGCACTATGCTTCCGCTGAGGCCGAAGAGCGGCGGAAGAACGGTAATGAAAAACCACGCATACACACTGAAAAAGAGAACCTGAAAAATGCTGTTGAAGGCAACCAAACCTGCGCAATACTCCGTATCACCCTTGGCCAACTCGTTCCAGACAATCACCATGGCGATGCACCGGGCCAACCCAATCATGATCAGTCCAACCATGTATTCCGGATGATTGTGAAGCAATGCAATCGCCAGAAAAAACATGAGAATTGGACCGACAATCCAGTTCTGCACCAGAGACAGGCCCAATACCTTCCAATCGCGAAATACGTCGCCCAATTCCTCGTACTTTACTTTGGCCAGAGGGGGATACATCATGAGGATCAAACCCACGGCGATCGGTATGTTGGTTGTGTTCACTTGGAAGTAACCAATGACGGTTTCCACGCCGGGTACAAAGTATCCGGTCCCAACGCCGACCGCCATTGCCAGGAAGATCCACAACGTCAGGTATCGATCAAGAAATGAGAGTTTTTTCATGAGGGCTTCAGTTTCAGACATATACGCTGACTCCTTTCCGTCTTCTTAATTGTCAGACTGTCGAATAGTTTTTTCGGCCCCAGTTGGTCGCGTCAGCTCTGTGATTTCTCCCTGAGCAACTCATATACCGAGTACTTCACCTTTGCCAATGGGGGATACATCGTCAAGATCAAACCCACGGCAATGGGAATAGAGGTGGTTCCGACCTGCAGCCCAGCAATGAACTTGGTCACTACCGGGGCGAAATACCCGATGGCGATCCCGACCCCCATTGCGATAAATATTATGAGCGTCAATTACCTGTCCAACAAAGCAAGCCGTTTATGATCTTCCATAGTCTCATTGCCTCCTCAAGTTCGGGCGGCACGATCATTTGCGCCGTCAGTATCAATCGCTTTCTGGAAATCTCGCTTGCGGCCTTGAAGCTTGCATAGCTCGCGCGGCTGCTCTTGGAGCACCATGCGAAGCCGCTCGTCGTCCCGCAAAATAGCCGGGTCGTTTGAGACTGCCCCGAAAACCAAGGAAACGGTCTCTGTAACGAGCCGCGTGGTTTCGGCTTCATGCGGAAGTCTGTAATAGACCCATCGTCCTCTCTTGGCCGCCTCAACGAGCCTTGCCTGCTTCAGGATTGACATGTGCTTTGAAACCGTAGAAGGAGCAAGATTGAGCAACTCGATTATCTGGCACACGCAAAGCTCGCCGTCTCGCAGTGCCAGAAGGGCTCGGACTCTGTTCTCGTCTGCCAGTGCCCTGACGATACTCATGAATTCTCGCACGGTGCCTCCTATATTTCGCCATCCAGAATCATACGTAAAGATGCCATCCTAATCCCTCTGGTCAAGGGTAATTCGGATGAATTAGCCCCGTCCTTCCAGGAGGAAAAGCTACTTTACCTCTAACTTGACATGTGGAACGTTATTCGGAGGCAGGCCAACTGCCCCATTCCTGAAACACTGGACCAAATGGGTCGGAAATGGTCTTGGCAGACCTCCTGAGTATCTCCTTTCGGCAGATTGCCCGCAACAAACGGCGCTACCATGGGGTGCTCGCTGTCATCGCTGTGGGGATTGCCGCTTTGGTGGTGGTTCCCCCCTTGGGAAACGCCATTGAATTGAAAATCGGGACTAACCTGGATTAATGTCTCCCGCGCTCGGTCATGCAAGAAGAGAGTCGCTATTTGATCTCCTCGATCTTCTTGTTCGCAAGTCCGACTACATCCGATGGCACGCGGCAGTAACCCAAAGGTTCGGCATAGCTCTGTCCTTTGCCAATACCCCATTTCACGAAGTCTTTGACGGCCGCACCTTTTTGAGGGTCAGAGTACTTTCCATAGAGAAGAATCCAACTGTAAGTCACCAATGGGTAAGAGTCCGGACCAGGCGGATCTGGGAAAAACATGCGGAGATTTTGGGGCATTTCGGCCTGGGTGTTGATTAACGTGGCCTCGCCGTTGGCAAGCACAGGCTCGATTAACTTGCCTGCTTTGTTCTCCAACCACGCCATAGCCAATCCCGCGCGCGTTGCAAAACCGTATTCAACGTACCCGATGGCACCCTCACTTATCTTAATTCGGCCTGCAACCCCTTCGTTGCCGCGCGCTGTCATGGTATTCGACGGCCATTGAATCACCTTACCGACTCCTGGCCCGCGATCGCGCCATTCCTTGCTGGCAGCACTGAGGTGATTGGTGAATGCGAAGGTGGTGCCGCTGCTATCCTGCCTGGCCACCAGCAAGATCCCCTTGGAAGGAAGACTTAGCCCTGGATTCGCCTGCTTGATCCGGGGATCGTTCCAGGTTTTGATCGCACCGGAGAAAATGTCCACATACACATCACGGGGCAGTTTCAACGGGCCTTTCAACTCTTTCAGATTATAAGCCAGCACGATGATGCCCGCAGTCGCGGGAATCAGTTTGACTCCTCTCTCCATGTTTGCGATTTGCTCGTCGTTCAAGGCAGCGTCGCTTGCCCCGAAGTCAACTTCTTGATTCATGAACTTCGTGGTTCCCTCACCACTCCCTATGGCCTTGTAGCTGATGATCACATCTTCATGTGTTTTCCGGAATTCTTCAATCCATTTCTTGTACACGGGCGCCGCAAAAGTTGATCCAGCACCCTGGATCTGAATTCCTGCGGGGTCAGCCGCCTGAGCCTTCCGTTCGCACCAACACAGAAGTCCCACCAACAATACCATCATCGTGATAGTGGATATTCGATGCGCGATCATGGGATTACCCTCCTCAAGGCCTAACTGAATTGGCACCATAGTGCGGTTTTATTAATCGCTCTTCAAAAAATGAAATCCGGCAGCTCTATTATCTGACACACACAAAGCTCGCCGACCCGAAGAGCGAGAAGGGCCCTGACTCTGTTTTCGTCGCCGCCGGCCCTTAGGATGATGATTAATTCCCGCATGGACTCTCCTATATTTCGCCATATATCGACATATATCTCACCCTCATCCCGTTGTCAAGGTGTTCCCAATTTGTTCCCACTTTTTGGGTCTGATGGGGACAGATGGGTCTTCACAGGTCTCATCACGGATTGAAATCGTTGGGGTTTTAAAGCAGATCGTGTGTTGGTCTATGCTATCGCTGGACTCTCACGGCGGAGACGAGGGGCTGCGTTTGCCTTTAAGGTACGCCAAGACTCCGTGCTCAATGTGGTGCTATGAATCACGCCAAAGGCTTGGTGTCCAAATGGTGACCACTGGAAGCGAAAGTTGAGGTAGGTAGAAAGTAGGCTTGCCGGGAACCACGAAGGAGAGACTCCCCAACCCCCTCTCAGCTTCGTGTAATCAATTCTGGGCGAGTTTTAGAAAAGGGTAAGGAAGGGGGGGGGCGCAATTTGCGAGTGTTTTGCTCTCACCGTGCCTTTCCAGGGGGTCAAACAGGTTCGGAAGGGGCTTCGCCGAAAGTAGCGGAGCGAACATTGATAGGCCAGGGCCATCTGCCGACTACACAAAAAAAGCCCCCAACCAGTTAGGAGAATAGTTGGGGGCCAGGTTTGATATGGCTACGAAACGAGCTCTTTCGTTTCGCTATATCACCACGGGTGCTATTTTGACGTGCAGGCCCGAGGAGATCCGTCAGATAAAGGCGCTGACCAAGCTCTGAACCTATCTTTAGAAAAACAGAGTTGCACAAGCCCCTATGGAATAGGTGTAAATGTTAAGAGAGCCCTGAGCGGATGCCGAAGTTGTAGAACTAGACGAGAGTAGTCTCTGAAGGTTCAACAAAGTTGCTCCAGATGGTGCTTTCAGAAGAATTGCGTCCTGGTCAGTTATGTCAAGAGTGTACCCAGCCGTTCCAGTTCCTGGGAAGTGCATCCAGTTCCCTCTAGCCCAGAGGTTTAGACCGAGTCCTCGACCTAGAGGCAAATCATATTCAAAGTTGCCTTCCAGAAAGACCCCGGTCTTGCTGAACTTATAATTGATTTGGCTCTCCCTATTGTCGTTGTCGGAAATCGAGAAAACCCCATGTCTGCCGAATAACGTGGCAAAACTCGAGGATTCGCCTTGCTGCAATTGAAGGGGGATCGTACTTTGAACCCATCCGACAGGGCTGCCGATGATGGATGCAGTATAGTTGGAGCCCTTGAAATGGACCCCCAGATATGGCATCCAAATACCTGTGTCGAAATCGCCAAAGTATCTCTGAGTCTCAGCTGTGCCATAATTAAAATGCAAGAAAAGGAAATTAAACGTCGTAGTAGCGATTTCGGAAAAATTTATGGGACCCAATTCATTTCTAGGGTCACTGAGCCTCATCATGATTCGAGTTCGCCTCAAGCCTCCGACGAGAGAAATATCGTCCCTGAAGTAGTAGATCAACCCAGCTTCAAGCAACCCCTGTTGAAACTGTGATCCAGTCCAACTTACTGCAAATTGCCCACCACCAAACGGCTCTTGTGAGCTGGAAACCACGAGATTCTTCTGAAGGGTGGCTTCAGCATTCACAAACATAGCGAGTTGATCGCCAAATCTGGCCAAAATACCAACGCCCCCTAATCCCAAGTTGGCGTTCTGCAAGGTCAAATCCAGGGCGTTTCCGTTGGCGACCGGTAGGTTAAAGCTTAGTCCGATCCTCTCGTATCCGACCATAACTGTCGGCGTAATTGTTAAAGTGCCCCACGTTAATGGCGCCATCCCCCTGCTACTGGCCAAATCTTGCGCCCCTGCCACACCCATCAGCGTGGAAATAAGCAGGATAGGCACAATAGAGAGAACATTGGCCACCCGGTAATGGGAAGCAAACATGTCGACCCCCTAAGCCAACCATAACGGCCTTGAAACATCTCCGAAACCCAACAGCGAGTCTCAGGAGAATCCCCTCCCTCCACCGAAATAACGGCTGGGGACAGGTCTCAAGGGCAAATAAGACAAAATACCTGGAAACAGATAGTCAATCTCTTAGCTTAAGATTCAGATTCTGTCAAGGAAATTGGTAGTGTGGCCTGGAAAGCAGTAAAATTATCTGGCGGGTTGGATACGCCGCTTATGGCTATGTTCAGCAGGTAGGTTTTGCGTCAGATTTTGGTGTCGAATTGGTGTCCGTCGGAAGCGAAAGTTAGGAAGAGATGTGAGGATACAAAGACTGGATTCCGGAAGGAGGCAAGAGGATAGGCGATTGGTGTGACCAGGGACAGATACCGGCGCTCAATGTGTGTTGATTTTTTTGAGGGGACTTCGGGAAGTCGGCTATGGGACGAATTACGGAATCTGAAGCCGAAGAGTTCGACCTGATGATCGCTTCCTCCTTGCTAACATTTTGCCAACATTTACGAAGCACCTGAGGGACAGGTAGGGACTGTTTGGTCTTGATCTGGCTCGAAATCGCTGGGGATTAGGGACAAGTCTTTGATATGTCGAGAGTATCCTCCGCCCTCTCACGGCGGAGACAGGGGTTCGAAACCCCTTGGGACTACCAGCAATATCAAGCACTTAGGTTTTTCATGGTGAGGAACAAGATGGGTTTTGTTCCCATTTTGTTCCCACTTTTCTGACCCGGCAGTTCGCCCCTGCTGGGTTTTATTTTGTCTTCGCAAGCCATATCTCGGTTTCTCCATGGTCGAAAGTCATCAGATCGATGGCTTGGAGAAGCTCTTGGTCGCCGATGCGTCCATAGCGTTCA
>JBKQMK010000145.1:0-8811 GCA_052146735.1 Desulfomonilaceae bacterium
TGGCTAGCCGAGACAATCATGAAAGGTCGAGGAGCTGGGTTAATCGTAAATCTAGTCGTGGGGGTCATAGGTGCCTACCTGGGCGGCCTTCTATTCGGTTTTTTGGGATTGTCCATGCACGGGCTCATCGGATCCTTGATCTCCGCTACGGTCGGGGCTGTGGTGCTGTTGTTACTCGTTGGGCTGATCAAGAAAGCTTGAACGGCAGTAAACAGTCGGCTCATACAGATTCTTTGTGGATTCTCGCATTTTCTTTCGACTAGGGCATGGAAGGGAGTGGTGTGTTGCGGCAGCCGTTGGAATCCGGTCTTGGTGTTCCCTCGTGGCCAGACCAGGAAGGCTGTCCCGGTCCTTCGGTTCGATAGTCTGATCACAGTTGTATTTGGAGACAAGACCGCTAAGACCTGATGGATGGGCTGGTCGCGGCATAATTCCGGTTGACGAATGTCATCGGTCATACTCGCGTTAGGAGGTAAGAATGAAGATACAGGTTATTTTTTATAGTATGTACGGACACATTTATAAGATGGCCGAGGCCGTCGTTGATGGGGCTCGTGAGGTCGCGGGAGCCGAAGTGAGCCTCTATCAGGTGCCTGAACTCGTGCCCGAAGAAGCGCTGGAGAGAACCGGAGCTAAAGCCGCGCGGCAAGTTTTTGCTCACGTACCAGTAGCAGTTCCCAATCAGATGTCGGAAGCAGACGCTATTATATTCGGCACTCCTACCCGCTTCGGGAATATGTGCGCACAGATGCGCAATTTCTTTGATCAGACTGGGCAAATGTGGGCAAGCGGTGCTCTCGTAGGAAAGGTGGGTAGCGTCTTTACGAGCACCGCTTCGCAACACGGCGGTCAGGAAACCACTATCACCAGTTTTCACAGCACGCTGCTGCACCACGGAATGATTATCGTGGGCGTACCCTACTCTGAGCAGAGGCTCTTAACTATGACGGAGATTACTGGGGGATCGCCATACGGAGCGTCCACTCTTGCAGGAGCGGACGGCTCCCGTCAGCCCACAGAAAACGAATTGGCAATAGCACGCTTCCAGGGCATCCATGTCGCCCAGATCGCTCGCAAGCTATCCATGTGACGAAAGAGTTGACCTTGGCCATGAGGAATGCAGCGGAGTATCCTTTTGTGCCTTTGGACGTCGATTTCCACGGACCAGAGTCGCCTCTCACCCTTTTGTTCAAGTACGGCTTAGGGTGCCTTTTTGAACGAATTCGCTCTGTTTGAGCTTCACGCGCTTTTCCCATCGATATTCCAGTACCGAAGCCGATTTGTGATTTTTCCACCGATCCAGAATAGGTGCCTCTCCCGATGGTGAACCGAGAGGATGCGGCGAAGATCTTGCTGTGACACGCGTTCTCGCGCAACCAGAACGTCGTAGACGCGCGGACACAATTTTCGAATACCTGAGCATGTCCCGAATCAGAAAATCGCGCAGAATTTATCTGAGGTGCCTTATGCTTCGTGCCCGATTTTCATCTGAAATGACCGCTTCAATTTTGATGAGCAGAGAGCGGATTTAGGAAGTTGCCGTGAGTACGGCATGTTAGCATCTGGCGTTTAAGACCACGCCCAAACCTTCGGCGATGCGGCAAGAAGACTACTTCGACGAGTGTTCGCACGCGGCAGCGCAGAATGGCGCCTCTTCCGGATCGGTTACATCGCAGATTGGGCACTCACACACCTCGGGCGAATCCTGGGGTTTTTGGTACTGTTTGCCTTTCTGTTTGGCTCGATAGTCCTCAATAGCCCGGTGCAGGGCATCCGCTCCGAGGTTGGAGCAATGGTGCTTTTTCTTGGGCAGCCCATCAAGTGCTTCCATTACGGATTTGTTGGTGATCTTCATAGCCTCGTCAAGAGTTTTGCCCACGGCCAGCTCACTGACCATGCTCGAAACGGCGATGGCAGCACCGCATCCGAATGTCTTGAATTTGACGTCTTCCAAAACGTCATCCTTGACCTTGATATAAAACGCCATGATGTCACCGCATGCAGGGTTACCCACTTCGCCGACGCCATCCGCATCGTAAATTTCTCCAACGTTTCGAGGATTCTTGAAATGATCCATGACTTTTTCGCTGTACATGTCCTCACTCCCTTGGTGATTTCGGCCCATCTCCTCGCAGCAGCGACGAAAAGCCCGATAGCTTTAGCTCTTGGTAATTCCTGGCGGCCTTTTTATCCTCTTTCGCGTCGGCCGTCCGCTTTTCCTAGACCACGGCCTTAAATTTGCTCATTTTCTTATAGAGTGGGGACATGTCTCGCAGTCTCTGAACGATTGGCAGTAATGTCCTCATCAAATCATCAACGTCCTCGTCAGTATTGTCCAGGCCAAGCGTCAAAAGTAGCGATCCCTGAGCTGTTCCGTGATCGATGCCCATCGCCAACAAGACGTGGGAAGCCTTGAGCGTCATTGAAATGCAGGCCGATCCGCTGGCTACTTGGATCCCCTCCATGTCCAGAAAGAGCAGCATGGACTCACCCTCAATATACCTGACAACGAAGCTAGCGTTACCCGGTAGCCGCCGAGTAGGATGGCCCACAAGAGCGACCTCTTCTATGGCTAATGGAATCTCCTTGATTAGGCGATCCCTCAGAGGAATAAGGTGACCCATGCGAGCAGACATTTCACTTGCGGCAATTTCAGCGGCTTTCCCCATGCCCACGATGCCTAAGACGTTTTCGGTACCCGCCCGAAAACCTCTCTCTTGTCTTCCTCCGTCCATAAACGGCGATACCTTGGTGCCTCGCCGGATATATATAGCCCCGACTCCCAACGGACCATAAAACGGGTTTGCCGCCAATGATAAGAGATCTACGTTGAGGCTCTCTACGTCAACAGGGATGACGCCAGTGGTTGCCACGGCATCGGTGTGGAAGAGGATCTTGTGTTGCCGCGCAATCTGGCCGATTTCAGCTATGGGCTGAATACTTCCAACTTCGTTGTTCGCATGCATCACGGAAATTAGCACTGTTTTCGGTGTAATGGCCCTTTCAACGTCCTCGGGATTCACTATTCCGTACTCGTCCACTGGAAGCCATGTCACTTCTATGCCTTGACTCTCCAGGGACCTTGCGGCATGCATCGTAGAGAAGTGCTCTATCGAAGACGTTATCAAGTGGTTTCCCCGAGCTCGATTCGCCTGGATGACACCTTTCACTGCCCAGTTATTCGATTCGGTTCCCCCTGAGGTGAAGATGACTTCATCCTCGCGTGAATTGATTAGATTGGCCACCTTATCCCGTGCCTCTTCCATTGCCTCGGTTATCTCTTCTCCAATGCCATAAATGCTCGATGGGTTGGCGTACTTCTCCCTTAGAAAGGGGATCATCGCGTCGGCCACCTCAGGGAGGATCTGGGATGCTCCTACGTGGTCCATATTTATTGTTCTCATCGATTAGCCTCCTTGATAGCTAGCCGAACCACCTCACCTGAGCTCGATGTCAACAAATGATTTAGCCACTGTGACTGCCAACCATCTTATCGGGCCTGACGAGCTCCTCGTAAATTCGTCCACAACTCTGACAACTAGATGCAGCATCCGAATTTTGGATTCATTTCTTCGTGCACAACGATGCTACCCAAGACGGTGGGTCGCCGTACACAACAATGTTAAGAGGAAGGACTTGTTTCCCTGTCGCGTAATGTCAGCCTAATCTTCTGGGGCTTTTTTTCCTTGCATCTTTCTACCGGCTGCTGACCCGTTTTCCATCTCTGCCATTCCTGGCCCTTCTATAATAAAAGACTTATAGAGCGGGCTGGATCTCCCGCCGAAATAATTGAATGGTTCCATTACTCGCTGCGCTCATCGCTTTGGTATTCAACACTGCCCATCACCAGCGAGACCTGTTATGCGCGGACTCTTCCCGCACAGAGGGCAGTCCGGGTTCGGCCCTACCTCAAGAACCTTGGTGGTCAATGTAAGGGCATTATAGACATAGAACTTGCCGATCATAGGTATCCCTATTCCGAGGATCAGCTTTATTATTTCTGTGGCCTGAACCAGGCCAATCTGCCCCGGGACAACCCCGAGGACCCCGATCTGGCTTCAGGTAGGCGTGAGATGTGGCGAGGGCGGTTTTGGGATGAGGCACCTCAGACAAGGCCCCTCACGTTTTGGCCAAAAAACGCCTGCCTGCCCGTCAAATCCGACAGCTCCGCCAAAAACGTAGGGCTTACCCGCAAAGTAGCATGCATCGTTGAGCAGAAACTTCGTATTGAAGTTGTCGCAAGCATCCATGACAACGTCAAAACCGGATACTATCTCAAGGGCATTCTCCAGGGTCAGGCGCGTTGCAAAAGGGATGACCTTCACGTCCGGATTGATCCTCCCGATGGCCGATTTTGCCGAATCAACCTTCAGCCTGCCTACATCGTCCGTTCCGTGAAGAACTTGTCTGTTCAGGTTGGAGAGGTCGACCTGGTCGAAGTCTACAATACCGAGGGTTCCTACACCGCAGGCGGCAAGGTAAAGCCCTGCGGACGACGCAAGACCTCCGGCTCCAACCAGAAGAACCCTTGCATTCATGAGCTTAATTTGCCCTTCTTCTCCGATCTCACTCAGGAGCATGTTCCTGCTATACCGATCAAGCTGCTGAACTGTGAATTGGCTGTCAGTGACCATCTCGCAGCCCGCCTTCAGCCACTCGTTGAAGCCGCCGGTAATGGAGGAGGCGTTGCTAAAACCCATCTGCCTCAGCGTCTCAACGACACGTAGCGAACGGTTCCCGGAAGAACAGTAGACAATGATCGGCACCTCTTTCTCTTCGGAGAGCCTGTCTGCCTCTTCCTCAATGAGGCCCGGAGGCACAAAACGGGCCCCTTTGATGTGGCCCAGACACATCTCTCCATCACTTCGCACATCCACGAGGATTACCCGGTTATCATTCCGGAGGAGCTCTCTTGCTTCATCAATCGAGATCTGCAGGTCTAACCGGCATTTTCCGCGCAGGCCGTTGACATGGCTTTCCCTTTTGTCATGCGGCTTAATTGATGTCTTAATGCTGGCACGTCACTTCATGAATAACTTTCCATGCTAAATCAGGACTTCGCCGGTTTATATTTTTACCGGGAAATGACTGAGGCCTCCGTGATCTCCTTGATGCAACGAAAATCAAATCCGCCAGCCGCGTATCTCTTCTTCCATCGCAATCCGGCTTGCTGACCACTCTTCGCTGCGGCCGTCTTGCTGAAACCTGACCTTGACGGATTGATCTTTAACCTTTTTGGAAAAGTACCGAACCAGTTTTCCCAGGTTCGTACGATCGCTTTCGTGCGGATCCCCCCTCAACAGCACCAACGGCCCGGGACGATCCGACAACTCCAGCCTTGAGCCTGAGCCGCTGATCTGGATAAGTCGCATATTCTCTGTTTCATTGTGGCCGACGATGGCCTTCAATGTGTCGCTAAGACGGAAATGCCGACCAAGTGTCGTCAATATGGCATCTTGCAGGTTCCAGTCAGGGCACTTGAGGAAAAGGTCGTTCAGTCGCCGCGCAATCACCGGGTCCGTAAGAAGGCAACCACCTGCAGGGCAACCGAAAATCTCGGTTCCCCGCGTTTGCGCCAAGGCCAGTTGTTCCCTCCTGGAGCGGCCCTGAATGGCCAACAATTTGCTCCGATCAACCAGACCTGATCGCTCGGGGATAGTCGGCTCCAACAAGTGCGCACTGAGGGGGCGCAACAGCCTGCCTCCAAGACCGCTTTCCCTCTCAATAAGGTCGAGCGCCGAGCGGCGCTGTGACATTGGTCGCTGCCCCAGGACCTCTCCTGTCACGACGAAGGACGCGCCTGTTTCCACCATGAGCTGTCCGGCTTTCCTAAGCGTGTATATCCGGCAATCAATACAGGGATTCATGCCGCGGCCCCTGCCGAAACGCGGGTGTTCCACAGTGCGCAAGTAATCCATACCCTTGCTGAATACCCGAATTTCTACTCCCAGCGATCGCGCTACCCGTGTGGCCATGTGGCAGCTCCCTTCCTTTCTCGGGCTGCACGTGCAGAAAGGGCTGACGAAGGTTGTTGCCAGAACCTCTATGCCTTGTTCCAACATCAGAGTGATCGCCAGAGTGCTGTCGAGTCCTCCGGATAGCAAAGCCACGGCCTTGCGCGTTGCAGTGGAAATCGAAGAATACGGCTGTCGTTCAGTGTTCAAGACGATCCGCTCTCTTCCGTTCCATGACGAGCCAGCGCTTCATTCATCGCGCCAGAACGATAACCTTCCAGATCCAAGCATACATACGTGTAGCCAGCTTCCTTGCACCCGTCGAGGATTCGCCGTCTTTTCTCGGGCAGGAGTGCTTGGTCCAGTTCGTCCGCTGAAACTTCGATCCGGGCGAGTGCGCCGTGGTCCCGCACCCGTACCTGGCGAAAGCCCAGCTGATACAGCAGGTTCTCGGCGCGTCCGATGTGATCGAGCTTGGCCAGGGTAATCTCCTGTCCATAGGGAATGCGGGAGGCCAGGCAAGCCTGGGAAGGTTGGTTCCAGTTAGACAAACCAAGCGCTTTCGCCATACGACGAATTTCAGTTTTGCCCACCCCCAACTCGACGAATGGTGATCGGATACCCAGTTCACTTGCCGCTTCGTGGCCCGGCCGGATATCCGCCAGGTCATCCGCGTTTGATCCGTCGATTACGAACGGCAACCCTTCCTGCGATCCAATTTCCTTCAACTTCGCGAAAAGATCTTTCTTACAGAAATAACACCGGTTTGGCGGATTAGCCCGATACGCCGGATCGTGGAATTCGAGCGTCTTGATGACCAAATGACGCGCGGCAAGATGCTCCGCCAGTTCTCTAGCCCGGGACAACTCCGTCTCAGAATACGTTGGGGACACAGCGGTCACAGCAAGGACCTGCTGGCCGAGCGCCTCCTGGGCGACGGCGAGAAGCAAGGTGCTGTCCACTCCACCCGAGAAGGCCACCACCGCACCACCCATTTGACGCAACAAATTTTTCAGTCGCTGGTAAGAATCTTCCACGGATTGAACTCCTCGCATTCCGGAGCCGGGCCGGAAGCAATGGCTTCGTCGGCAAGATATGGAACATCATCGCTTTTTCAGACTTTGCCTGCTGCCTTGTTACGAACCGTTCAAGAGTGATGTCTGAGAGGACCTTTTCCATTGCAACGGCGAGTTCCTGCCACACATCTCGGGTAGCCCACAGTTTTGATTTGCCACACCACTCCTCCTTGGAGACGCAGGCGACCGGCCATGTGTGCCCTTCGATGGCCCGCACGACATCAAGCGCTGTGATTTTGCCTGGATCAGACGTCAATTCGTACCCGCCGGTTGGTCCCCGAACAGCTCGCACCAATCCGGCTGCCTTGAGACCGGCCAGCAGGATATGGATGTAATTAGGGGAAATGTCCTGGTTCTTGGCAATGGTTCCCCCGCGTCTGGCGGGGTCATTGCGAGGGCACTAGCCCGAAGCAATCTCCAATCTCGCGTTTCGCGGGACGAAAAGAGCGATTGCTTCGTCGTTTCACTCCTCGCAATGACACGACGACATAATCTAGGTAGGGCCGCCGGTTACCCAACGGCCCTATCGAATCACCTTGGATACACTGACGACATACTAGAATTCCCGGAAGCAAAAAGGAGCGGCAAGTCCGCTCCCAACGTATTTCACTTCGATTTTGAATCAAGGCCTCAGCCACCCGCGTCACCAGGAGATACGTTTTCCCAGACACCCTCCCACGTGTGTTTCAGGTGGGCCATTTTACCCTCAACTTCAGCTCGTTGCGGTTCCCACGCCGTGGGGCACTCGGCTCTGAGCTTATTAATCCTCTCGTCGAGTTCCTCCATGATCATGTGCAGATCATTGATCTCGGGAACTACCTTTTCCTTGTCACCGCTTGCGGCCTCGTCCAATTTCCTCACGACATCATTAACTTTGACTCTCCATCCGCTAAGCTCAACCGCGAGGTTCTCGCAGTAGGTGTCCAGTTCCATAATTCTTCCTCCTCATGGCTCTAGTGTTAATGTTCACCTCCGGATGTATTCCAGAAGCCATCGTTCCGACTCGGAAATCAACTCCGCTTTTTCTGCGACCAGCAGAAGGCAACGCTACCTTGCTGATCTAACCGGAATCACCCCTTCCTGACCTGATTTCTTGCAGCACGGCAACAAGATTCGGCCCTTACATGCCAATTTCGCTGGACCTCGGAAAAACTCCCCCTTTCCGGCCGGTGCTTCGAGACCAGACGGCTGAAAATGAGAACAAGGACTACAACACAACTAATTGCGGATTGTAATGTCTGATCATGATCGGTTTCCGGCCACAGAGACCGTTCTCAAGTACTGGTTTGAGTTTCATGAATATAGTACTATAGATCCTGTCAAGTTTAGACCGCCGGCATTTGCTTTTGTTCCAAGGCAGATCCTCAATACTCGAACATGGGATGATTGTTATTCGCAAAACCGGCCGGATCTCATGAGCGAGGTCATTGCCCATCCGACGCCACCCCCGGTGGAAGTGTGCCAGTAAACACGACGTAACGTCCCGAACCCGATAGCGGATTTCCATGCGTGGCGTTGCGAGGAGACAGCTCCGAAGCGAGGTTTCCCCTTCTGTGATTTTCCTCGACCTGTACCCGAGAGTAACCTACTACTTCAAGGGTGGGATTTCGAAAACAGGAATCCTCTTTTCGAGATAGTTGTCGGTAACGAACGGGGAGCCGAAACCGTACTTTTCTCCACTTTCAATCATTACGTCAAATACTTCGGGTCTGTAAATGAGGCGCGGGGGCTTGACCCCGTCCAGAACGATGCTTCGCATTACCGTTCCGCTGAACTTCTGC
>JBKQMK010000146.1:0-6759 GCA_052146735.1 Desulfomonilaceae bacterium
GGGATCTCCCAGGTTCCTGGCATCTCTCTTCCCGCGTGCCACGCTCTCTGACCCTGGCAGGCCCTCCAGGATCTCACCTTAGCGATCCCTTAGTATTGGCTTCCGGAACGCTAACACCGTCGCCGCCTGCTCTATTGAGGTAACGAGGCTGAATCGCTTAGGGGAGTGCGGCCTCCCCTGCGGCCCACAGGATTCTCTGTGTACGCTTCGGATATCTTGTTCGGTCGTCTTAGACTTCCTCCTCCATATCCGCAACACTCGATACGGGTGGCTGGTTAGGCCTTAACCGACAGGGACTCCCACCCTGAAAGAGATGCCAAGCTTTGCCTGGCGCACTAGCGGTTCTCAAAAGTAATCACGAATTGTGAAGAGCGGTTCCTGGAAATTGGTAGTCCCGCGTCCCGCGGGACCTCCGTGTCGGTGGGCTATTCTCACAATAAATCACCAGGTTCCGCCCTGCGGGGAGGCCGGGCCTACCGATTTTTTGCGGTACCGATACTGGAAACCGTCAAAACTTTCGAGAACCACCATAGCGCGAAATTCCGGGGGCACCATGCTTAATTCTTGGTGAGGTTCTTTGTCATCAGAGACAGATGCGGAAGCCATGAACCAAAGCCAGCCGTGTGGCGGCCTTTTTCTTCACTATTTCCTACTTGCTCTCTTCCTCTCTGTTCCAGTAAGCAATTGTTTCCGAAGCCTGACACTAATAGGTGTTACTTCCAAGTATTCATCTTCCGCCATAATTTCCAATCCTTTTTCAATACCGATTTCAGCGGGGGGAGTGAGTTGTATGGCATCATCCGATCCAGACGCGCGCATATTAGTGAGTTGTTTACCCTTGATCGGATTAACCGTCATATCGTCCCCTTTGGATGCGTTTCCAATGACCATCCCTTCGTACACTTCCGTCCCAGGGCTTATATACAAAGTTCCTCGCTCCTGAAGATTATATAACGAAAACCCTAGAGCTTTCCCGGAAGCCATAGAAGTCATCGACCCGACAGACCGTTTCTTTATTTCGCCAACGTGCGATTTGTATCCAATCACCCTTGAGCAAAGAACCCCTTCTCCCTTGGTATCGGTAATGAATTCACTGCGATATCCCAAAAGACCTCTGGTAGGAATTTCAAAAAGCATTCTCTTCTGTTTCCCATTACTTTCCATATCAATCATAATTCCTTTTCGAGTTGCCATTTTCTCGATCACTGTGCCGGAAAAATCTGCAGGAACATCGACAGTCGCCTCCTCAAAAGGTTCCAGTTTCTTGCCTCCTACTTCTTTCACGATTACCTGGGGTTGAGAAACCTGCACTTCATAACCTTCCCTCCTCATATTTTCAAGCAGTATTGCGATGTGCAGCTCGCCTCTTCCGTAAACTTTGTATGAATCAGGCATAAAGTCAATTCTCAAACCGACGTTAACTTCCAGTTCCTTTTCCAGTCGTTCACGAAGCTGTTTGTTATTAACAAATCTTCCTTCACGGCCGGCAAAGGGAGAATTGTTGACCAAAAAGTTCACAGATATGGTAGGTTCATCTACGGTTATGGCCGGTAAAACATCCTGATTAGCATTTTCGCAAAGGGTCTCTCCGATATCAATGTCTGAGAAGCCGGACACCATGACAATATCTCCGGCAAACGCCTCTTGAACTTCTTCTCTCTCTAATCCCCTGAAAGTAAAAAGTTTTGTCACCCTGCCGGTTTTCGATTCTCCGCTCAGCTTCTTGAGAGTGAGCACACTTCCGGATCTAATAGTTCCTTCATAAATTCTTCCTATAGCCAAGCGCCCGAGAAAATTGTCGTAGCCTAAATTAAAGGGCTGTAAACGCAACGGGATGTCATTCTTTGCCGGCGCGGGACGAACCTTTGAAAGGATTGTGTCCAGAAGGGGAGTCAGGTCTTTCGATTCATCAATTAAATGCTCTTTGGCTATCCCATCTCTTCCTATGGCATAAATAGTTGTAAAATCGAGCTGTTCATCGTTTGCTCCTAGGTCATAGAAGAGTTCAAAAACCTTTTCCTGAGCCAGGCCGGGGTCGGCCGCCGGCTTATCAATTTTGTTAATAATAACGATCGGCTTCAGCCCAAGTTCCAGAGATTTTTTGAGAACAAACCTGGTCTGGGGCATCGGGCCTTCCTGGGCATCAACAACCAACAGCACGCTGTCAATGGATCGCAGAACGCGCTCTACCTCTGAGCCAAAATCGGCATGTCCGGGAGTGTCAACAATGTTAATTTTCGTTCCACGATGAAAGACGGAAGCGTTTTTGGAATATATTGTTATTCCACGCTCCTTCTCCAGTGTATCCGAATCCATACTGACGTTTTCACCGTGTACCATTCCGGTCTGCTTCATGATCGCGTCAGTCAAAGTGGTCTTACCATGATCTACATGGGCAATAATGGCTATATTTCTCATTTCCATGATTCTCGAGAACGAGGTCTTCAAAGGAACGAGGTCTTCGTCATAATAAAGTTTTTGGTTCGCTATCACAAAATCTTCCCTTAATATAGATTCGCCTTCAAGAGGGTAACATAAGAGTGCGTGGAGTGACACCGTTTCGGGAAAATCACCTACAAACGCTGCGCCTACGGCGTGGCTGACTTCGCTCTGGAGACCCGCTGGAATCGGCATGCCCGCATGTTCCAGCCCAAGAAGTGAAGAAGCCAGAGTTCGCAAATGCAAACTCTGGCCTGATCATAACATTGAGACTACAGCCAGTAACTTACCAGCGCGAGCCTCCCGAGTTTCGTCGGTCCCCTCCCCCGGAATTGGTCTTGGGGCGAGCTTCGTTTACCTTCAGGCTGCGGCCGCCGAGATCCTTGGAATCGAGTTCCTGGATCGCTTTGAGACCTTCTTCCCGATTCTGCATTTCGATGAATCCGAACCCTCGAGAGCGGTTCGTAAATTGGTCAATGATGATCTTGGCTGAATCTACCGCCCCATACGCTTCAAAGAGGCTCTGGAGTTCGCCCTCGCTCGAATCGAAAGACAGGTTTCCGACATAAATCTTGATACTCATTCTCTAGCTCCTTTAGAAAAGGCACGCCACACGTTTTGCGAGAGTGCGTTTGCGGTTACGAACAAGGGCTCTTTGTGAACGGGGATGAACCGGATGGAAATACGGTAAGGGGTCCTCGGCACGGGTGCCTATGTCCTAGGATCTTAATCCTTGCATAACGCCCGTGGTCCTTGACGAGAGGCCGACCGGAGAGACACAAGTTAAGCTTCAGTTAACATCGTATGCCAAGAATCTTTGCTTGTCAAGCGATTTTGCGAATAAGGGGTAACGCTTCACTTACACGGTGGACGCTTCATCCAGGGAAGCAAGAGATCTCACACCGCGTAAACGCGGAGGACGATTATTTGAAATTTTCTCTGCGGTGAACGATTTCCTTCATTCTTGGCGGCGTTCCTTGACTCCAGCGGCGCTTAGCCAAGCCAAGAGCCAAAGGCACACGTATCGTCTTTCTCGATCACTTGTGCAAGCAGCTCTCGATGCTCGCCTTAGATGCTGAGGTGCGCACCGAGCGGAGAGCCGCACAGGGATTCGCAACGGTCGTCCTTGTCCGGCTCCCAGTTCTCCCTGATCATACATTCATTGTAACATTTTTCAAAATCTCTCGTCTGCCTGCTCTGGTGAGCATCGGATTCCTCGTGTCCCCTCGATCCTGCTCTCCAATTGTTCAGCATCGTAAACGCAAGCACAAGGAAGCCACCCACTCCTGCCACTGCTAAAGTGACAATTATCATGATGCTGTAATCCATGGCTGTCTCCTCTTCTTTCGCCTATTCTCATTAGAATTAGATGCAAGAATCAGCATTCGGATTTATTGTTATCGTTCACAGGGGAAGAGGTTTCACCGTCCCGCGAGACGCTGGGTGAGCCGAGAACGCAGAGAATAAGTGGGTCGGGTCAGCGGTTGGCCCATGCTGAGCTGTCCGAGTACTCAGGTGTTTCTTTTTTTGAGAAATTGATTGACTCTCGTAGTTGTTTCTGCGACCACATTATTAGTCGAGGCCTCGACTTTTTGAATGCTGCTTTTTTTCGGCTGATTGCTTCAGCCCCAACGAAAGGAGCATCACACGACAGAAGACCCATATTCAAGGTAGTGACGGAAAAACGTAACGAAGTTACTTCGTAACACCGACGAAAGCTTATCCCAACGGAGCGGAGCCGATTAGATTCGGCTCCGCTTTCTCGTTTTTCACGAAAAGGCATTTGGCTCTTCACATTCTGATCTTTGAGGAAGGGTCGATCAACCGGGATTTAGCACGCGCACAACGCAAAAGCCCAATTGTTCGGCAGGGAGGCTGATTGCTATGGCAGGCAACAAGAGGATTCGGCTGTACTCGGGAATCACTTTGCTCACTCTGGCGCTGGTCTCGCCGCTGTTTGGATTCTTGGTGGCGAGAACAGATTGGTCTGCAACATTGAAGGCGACGGCCATCGGACTGCTGACCGCGGGGGTGCCTGAGTTGTTCAGTGTCCTGGCAGCGGCTGTTCTTGGCAAGGAGAATTTTGAGCACATAAAATCAAGGGCCTTCTCCCTGCTCAAACGCTTGCGGCCGAAAGCCCTCGTCAGCAAGACCCGATACACCGTAGGGCTGATAATGTTCCTCATTCCGGTGATTCCCACCTATGTGATGGCCTATGCTCCCTGGTGGCTTCCGGACACCTCTTCTGCCAGGCTTTACGTCAACATCGTTGCCGACTGCCTGTTCATCGCAAGTCTGTTTGTCCTGGGTGGAGATTTTTGGGATAAACTCGCAGCACTGTTTCTTTATGAGTCACGAGTCCAATTCGACGGCGAGGCCAATCCAGTTTCAGGCTCTGGTCAATAGCATTTCACTCGGTCGCCCCTGGACTGCGGCATTCAATGGCAAAGCCAACGAAGTCCGGCTCAGGTTCCGCAACATCGAATCCCAGTAGGCACATACGCTCGCCCCGCCACAGTTTCATTGAGAACCCGTCCTTGGTGTCCATGTTCTCGAAGTCGTTCATAACGCTCCCTCCGCGGTGTTGGTACACAATGGTACGTTCACGAACGAATTGCGGACCCGCCGTCACGTCTTGGAGCATCCACAAAGCCAATGAGCACGGATCTTGCGAACAGCTTCGTTCGAGTCTGACGTGTGAGTTCCCCGTTTCTGAACCCGCCCCGGCTGAGGAACACGGTGCACTTCATGGCTGGGCATTCCTCTTGAAGAACCTTTCCAATATGCCAACAGGCTTCTGGTACGCGAAGATCGGAATGTTGCCATGCCTTCGTACGACAGTCTCCGCTCCGTACCTGCCCCAAGAGAATCCAAAACCTATTTCGGGAACGCGCATGTCGATGATCTGGAATGACGGCTCAAGCTGCGTCGCGAAGCTCTTGAGTTGGGCATTTGTCGACTTAATACATTCATCGTAGGACATCACGCCTGGATTCTTCCGCCATACATTAAAAAGACGGTCTTCATGCACATCGTCCACCAGGCTTGTGTAAGGAGGTGAAGACATTTTGAATAGTTCGACAAGGAAGTGGCTCAGCCCTGGACTCTGGTAAAGGATTACAGGCGCGTCATGGCATGCGAAGTAAATTGGCCCCCATGCCTGTGATGTAGGCAAAAGATCTATGACCCAGAAGTTCCCGAAGCCGTCGGCTGCGATTGGAAGTCCGTATGGAAATACTTCTTCCTGGCCAAAGTTGCAGTTTTTGCCTGTGAAATCGACAAAGTCTGCAGCGCCCCCGGTGAACCCTCTGCAACGAGACAACAATTCACGAATCTCAGGAGGTAGCTTGCATGGGAGTTCTGCCTCGAAAGCCGAAATTTCATCCTCCGAGAGTGGTGGAGCCAGATTCAAGGGATCGGCATCACCATCCTGTGTGGTCAGAGGTTTCTTCTGCGCCTCGAGAATTATTTCCAGTGGTGTCATGTGTCGTTCGTGCCCAACTAGTAATTATGTGGTTCCGTATGAGGACTCCCACGACGCCATTTTGGAGTATAAGACACGTGGGGATCTCTCGGAACGGTAGTGTCCTAATTTGAAATCCGGATGTTGAGCAAGGAGCGCGTACGCGTACCCCTTCACCTGCCCAGCAACCGAATCCAATGGTCCATAAAAATGTCAAGAAGCTGAGCGCCGCCCATTCGGATTGTCTGTGAGGGCGTTAAGAGCCAGATAATGATGAATGAAATGATTGATATTCCGATCAAGAGAGGAAGCTTAGCGAGGATGCGGCGAAAGATGTAAGCTAGCATAGGTCGCTCCGCAAATTAGGACACTACCCATTTATCCGGACGTTTTATACACATACGCACAAAACGCCTCCGTAAGCTGTCAAGGTGTCCGCCAAACTACTTGCCCCCCATAGATCTCTATTGAGTTTCTCTCTCTAGATCATTGTGGTCTTCACATCTTCATCGCCCAGCAGTTCCTGAACCGTTGTGATGCGGCATAAAACAGATGAATGCCCAAGTCGGAAATGAATAGGATATCCCCTATGTTATATAGATGCCCCGTCATAGCTTCCATAGTCAAGCAGAATTTTTGCGGGTCGCCGGAATCAACTGACAGTTTTGAATCCTTCCGGCCAATGGAGCATCCCAATTAAAGAGAGTGCGCTCTCCACTCATAGGGATTGATGAAGGAGACTAAGATGGCTATAGAGACAATTTTTGCGATAGTGATGCTAGCGTTGGCTGTGGTGCTATTCGGCAGTATTCTGTTGGTCAGGAACAGGCGCAGAGAAAGTGCAGATACATCGTTCG
>JBKQMK010000147.1:0-12318 GCA_052146735.1 Desulfomonilaceae bacterium
AATAACAAGGATTTGTCCCAAATCTCAGGCGATTTCAGTCCCTGTTAATCCCTTTCAGTCCCTTTCGATCCCTCACGGTCCCTAAAAATGTTAACTGGATGTTAACTGGCATTCGCCCGTCAGAAACTGATACTGCCTTCGGTTCCAGAGGTGCAGGAGGTTATGGCCAGTGCCGGCGGGCAGACCTGTGGAGGAAACATGGGCCACAGTGAATCGGCCCCTCTTTAAGCGTCAATAAACAGAGATTACAGGATAGACATTCAGAGCTTTTGCCCCTTGACCCATGAACTCGCCCACTTGACCCTTAGGAACCCTATACTTGCACCATGACAAAAATACCCAGGGAATTCTATGGGAATATTTGGTTGACAATGGGAGTTATGGCTCGTTATCGTCCAAAATTGTTTTTCAGGGCAAGATCCTCTCAATCATTTCCATGGAGATATGGGAGACAACACGATTACCATTTGGGGCGGAGGGGCGACCGAATGGCAGATTATTAAATCGGAGATTCTTAAGACAGTGATCGCCCACATAAGCCAAGGTTGATCAAGGTTTCAGGATGTCTAAACGTTCCAGTCACACTATTCATTTGCTTTACGTATTGGTCGCCGCCTCGGCAGTGTTTGTTTTCGCTCACTGGCCAGCTCTGACAAATCCCTATGTCACTAACGACGACGTCCGCCAGCAAATCTTCTGGATGCAACAGTGGCAGGATCCGGACCTCTACCAGAACGATCTGTTGACCGAATACGCCAGGAACTATGTCCCCTGGGGGGTTCAGGCTGTCTATAAGGCCGCTAGCCCCTTTATCAATCCTGTCCAGTTCACGAAGATCCTCACCGGCTTTCTGTTTGTAATTACGGCAGGTTTTCTCTTTGGGATTGGTCTTCGATTTCACGATGACCTAACCCCGATATTCATCGCCTGCACCTTCTGCTTCATGGGCCACTTTATGAGCAAGATTTCCGGAGGCTTGTCCCAGAGCTTCGCTTATCCACTGCTCACGGCATACCTTTTTTTCTTGGGCCGGAATAATCTCATCGGAGCAGGGATACTCGTATTCCTCGCGTCGCTTTTCAATCCCTACATTTTCCTCCTGTGTCTAGTTACTTACTGGATATTCATGGCTTACAATCTTGGGAAGATCATTGTGCCTTGGTTGCGAAGTCGCGGTTATTTCATTGCCTCTTCCCAACTGGCCACCGCTCCGGCCCAGGGGGACATGAAGAACGCAAAGGAGGTTGGTTTTCTTTCAAGCCTTATGCGCGAACTCCGAGCCTCCTCCATTCCTCCCCTGACCATTGCGTTCAGCGCCCTCCTGGTAATGGCAGGATGTGTGCTGATCTTGTTGAAGTATGCCTTTTACAGCCCGCCTGAATTCGGGCCGCTCGTCAGATGGGGGGATATGGTGGGCAAGCTCGAATATTCAGCGACCGGACGCTACGAGCTCATGCCCATCCCATCCCTGTTCTATGAGTTGATTCGTCCCTGGATTTTCAATTTGCCCTTCTTAACCTGGGGACCCCTGCCGGCATGGACCTTGGCAATCTTGGGAATTACAGTCATTGTTTTAGCCCTTTTTCGGGGCAAATGGGAAATTGATCTGTCTGGCTTCAGGATTTTCGGGTATCTCTTTGCCGCTTCTTTGCTTTGCTATGTGACATCTTGGGTACTCATATTCAAGTTGTTCGTGCCGCGTCGCTACGTGGAGTTTTCGCTCAACATATTTTACTGCGTGGCAATAGGCGCGTGCATCAGGGCAGCACTCGGATCGCTTGTATCGATGGGTATCGCATTCCCCCTAGTGAGTACCCTTTTCGCCGGTCTGGCGGCTATTTCGCTGTATCGCACGGGGATATACGACTACTCCAGGGACGCGGCCCTGTACCGGTTCGCGCAGTCAACTCCCAAGACCAGTCTTATGGCCGGTCCACCTGACCTGATGGATAATGTGCTTACCTTTGGCCGCCGAAAGGCCTTCGTGACATACAAGCTCTCACACACGTGGTACACTCGCTACTGGGAGATTATCAAGAAAAGGACCTTTGATTTTTTCCGAGCTTACTACTCAGATGATCCGGAAGAGGTGCGCGAATTCTGTCGTAAGAACGGCATCGATTACCTGATAGTGAGAGATGAAGACTTTTCACCAAAACACGTGAAGAAAGACCGAATCCATTTTGAACCGTTTGATGGCTACATTAGGGAGCTCGTCAATTCTCGTTCCCATTTTGCAGTCCTCGACAGGAAGGCTTTCCCGCCGGTGTACGACACGGATGGTACCCGCGTATTAAACGTGCGATGAGCTCCCATAGCCGGAATTCATAGCTGCTTAATACCCAAACAGGACATTTATAGCAATTTTGCCGTGGTCTGGGTCGTAGACAAGGATCACTGCTCCATGAAGATAATTGGTGGAGCCCTTTCAAATGTCGTGGCAGTTAGGTTATGAATGGAAATGGCCCGGTTATCCCTGTCCCTAGGAACCTTCTCCAAATCGACAATTGGGTATTATGATCTTGAACCAGGGGGCCGCTTCGCGATGTTTCGGCAGTACGGTCCAATTACCGTCTAAATCGGCTGGGACTCATATGCGAGGTGGCGGCGGTACCGACGCGGGGATGCCACAAACAAGGGCCTTGGGTAAACCCCAGATCACGAGAGGTGACCGTACCGGAAGACACTATACTGTGATTAGAAATGAACTTATGGCCCCACTGAGCGGTTCTGAGCAGAGTCAATAGACGATTCCGTGTAATGTGTGCTGGTCGATTTCTTCCCTGATGTACGCTTGCATGAAGCCGGAATACTTGGTAATATACGGAAAAGAGGTCTAACTCCGGAGGATTGGTGAAAATTACCCGAAACAACGTGAACATCCTGATTGTAGGGCTCGTCTGTTTAATCATCCTGACTGCAGTACCAGTCGCGGGGGACCAAATTTTCACACCTGGCTATCTATGGGAGCGGGGAATCGCTTCCAAAACCGGCCCCATTGAGATCGCCGACACACACCTGGGCATCCCTTACCGGGACGACGGCACACTGGACAGCCAAGGACACTTCACGACCTTCAATCGGCCCACTAGATTCTTTGAAACACCAGGGCTCAATTGCAGTGGGTTAGTGGTTTCAGTCTCTCGTTTCTTGTTTGACAAGAATTGGACGCTGGAGGAAGTTACCCGAGATCGCCTGGGGAACAGCGGTGCTGATTCTCCACTGGGTAAGGATTGGGACTTCGGGTGGAACCTAATCTTCAACCTTACGGAAGGTAAACCTCGTAGAGTCATAATGCCTGAACCTGGTAACTATCCTGTGGAGGGTTCCGATGGCCTGAGCTTGCGTGGATTTGATCTCCACGATGCCTCGGCGTGGCAAAAGATTCTGCCTCAGATGCGTGCTGGACGAATTTACCTGGGGAGCATAAGTCGACCGGCGCCTGAGCGGGGTTACCGTGTCCTCCACTATCACGTGGTGCTCCTGCTGCCGGACGGAAAAGGCGGGGAGTGGCTTTACCATGCTACCCGCAGAAGCCTGGTTCATCGGATGAACATCCGCACACCTCAGGGCATGTCCCGCTTCATGTCTGAGTTCAGAGTCTCTGGGGGGAACGCGAAAAAGATACTGATAGTAGAAGCACCACTCCCCACGTTGAAACCCGCTACAGAGACGGCCTCGGGCGCCGGGTTGCCTTCCAGGCAGCAAAAAGCTGACGGAGAGGAGACTGCGCAGGGCAACGCGAACCGGACTACGGCTCGCGGGCAGACAGGACTTCTTCCGGGGCTCTGGTGAAAGCAAGGAATGCCGGATAGGGTTTGCTCGCCTGGTGAGGTGGATTGCATTATCTCGAACCGCCACTAAGAAAATACCACGTCCATGATCACTAGAATGACAACTGGACTGCGCTTAATCAATCTCTTGTTGGCGCTCCTCACAGTCTGCACCTTCAGGGTATGCGCAGCGCCTGACGAAGACGACTCATCGCCAAAAGTACCCAGGAGCAACGGCGAAGAAGATGGTTGATCAACTGACCGGCGGTAAGATACGCTCAAAAACGAGCGAAAACCGTGATTATAGGTGAAGATGTCCGCCATGTTCCATCCCTCGCACCGGAATCCAGGGGAGGTGATTGGTCTTTGAGGCTCGACGGCCCATGTGCTTTTGACCGCGGGGCCAGAGCCTACGGGCGACGTTGGCTGCCGCACAATTCCAGATGGTGAGACATGTTCAAAAATTTGGCACGGGTAAGTAACATTTTTGCACATAACAACATGTGTTATATCAGCATACTAGGTTTCGAGTCCCGCGTTGCCCAAACATTTTGACAAATAACGGACAGTCCTTGGGAGAGATTGAACTGGGAACACGCGGCGATACTCGACTTAACTAAGTGCTATGTATGGTGAAATATAGAAGCTATCGCTGCTCACGGCAGCTGGCATGGCTGTTGCAAGGACGAGAGGCAAGAAAAGAATCTATTCCTTCCTACGCCAACTGCAAATACGACAGTTGGTTTTTTTTTGAAGGACAACGAGTGGTGCAAGGCGGCGTCATGATTGTTTCTCGTAGCAGATTTGCTCCCATTTTTCTGACTGCAGTAATTGGCTTTACTTGCTTGCTCCCGTTCCTCGCTCCGGTACCCGCGTTTGGCGCCGAATCCGGAAAGATTCTTGTCCTGCCGTTTCAGGTGACTCTGGGGGCTGATGAAAAAGAGCTTCAGAGCTTCAGCGAGCACGTTAACAAGAGACTCAGAGATACGATTCATCGCCTGAATGCGGACTTCAGCATGGAGTCGGAAAAGTCCACAGAAGAACTTCTCAAGGGAAAAGCCGCCCCGGCAAGTGACGAAGAAGCCCGCTCTCTGGGCTTGGAATCTGGTGCTGATCTGGTTATTTACGGATTCCTCTCCCAGGAGGATTCGCAACTTCAGATGAAGGGATATTTGTGGGATATGCGGACCGGTCGCGGTGTCGTGTCGATCGATATGAAAGTAACAAATATTCACGCCTTGCCAGGTGTCCTGCAAGTGTTTCTCAATAGTATCAATACGCGACTGCACGGAAGCCAAAAACTCCCCTTTTATAGGAGTGAGCCCGCTGATTCGACCCGCATGTTCGGTTCGGACAGGTTGCCCACGCTCGCAAATTTGCCGCAAAACACCGCGCCATGGAGAAGCCCTGATATTGAGTCCGCACTATGGGCCCTGGACATAGGGGATCTGGACGGAGACAAGAAAAATGAAACGGTATTGCTGGAGCAGGGGCGGATCACCATAAGCCGTTTCGAGGGCGGCAGTTTGGCGCCTCTCACTCAGTTTTCGCAACCGCCTGCCGAGTACATTAGCGCTGAAGTAGAGGATCTGGACGGCGACGGGGTGGCCGAACTCCTGCTCTGCTACCTGACGCCCAATGGAATGGAATCCGCAGTCATCAAATACGTAAATAGGAACCTCAAGATAATCGGCAAGTTTCCGAATATGATCCTCCGGACAATCAGAGAATCTGCGGAAGACAAGAAAAGGATTCTTTTAGGCCAGAGAACTGACGGCGACGACATGTTCAGTGGTGAGATGGTCCGCTTCGAGTTTCAAGACGGCGAGTTGGTCCCCGTGGGCAAGATCATGCTTCCGCCGGGCACTTTACTGCTGAGCTACGATTCGGGCCCCCTCGGCAGGCAAGGGGAGTCGGTACGGATTATCCTGAATCAAGACCAGCGCCTCATGGTTTTTGACCGAGAAAACCGTCTCCTTAGCCAAGTTACTGACCGGTTGCATGGACTGGACAGGAGAATCCGGATTCCTTCCAAGAGCGGCGTCCGGGAGATAAGCTTGCCCGGTAGGATTCTTATCGACCGTACCAGCGGCGGGTCTGGCGGAGAGAATGAGTTGCTGGTCACCAAGCAAGCCGAAGGCGGCAGCGTGATTCAGGCCCTTGAATGGGATGGAAAAGAGTTAGCGGAAAAATGGAAAACCGTCATGAGTCCAGGAATCATCACCGATTTCAGGATAAGAGATTTCAAGAATGAAGGGCTTCGATCTCTGGTCCTTATTCTCGTCAAACAGAATCCGTTCGCTGTCTTGACCGGTCCGCGCAGCGTTATTTTCTCCTACGATCTGGTCCCTTAGGGCATGCACAAACATCGCGATTGCGCTAATTGCCGCGAACCCTTCGTAGACAAATTCATATGTGCCATTTCGCCATGGACCCGAAATGACGTAGGTGGGGAACTATGGCGATGATATGGTTCCAATTTGAAGGGGCATCTCAAACAGGCTTCTATCGGGGACCTCGTAAAATCCGCATCATTAGCTGCTGGGCTGCAAGTAATCCGTTTCATTGCCTGCTCAGGACAAAAGACTGTTGCAAAGGAACTCACCCTCAACTCTACGTGTCTATAACTCGAATCGCTGAGAGTGCATGATGGACAGTCCCGGACACCTTTTTGGGGTCGTTGCCGGGACCGCTTCAGGCCTTGCAGAAAGAACACACGGGCCTAAGACACTACCCATGCCGGATCTTTCACCCCCGGAGATTTCTCATGACTTACCACCACCAGCGCGTTCTTAACGAAAGCGGTTTGATTCCCGTCACCAATATAGTATTGGACTTCAGTTGGCCCAACGGAAGCAGGGAGGACATATCCATGTTCAGAAGAGAAATGTTCACTTCAAGGCGGAAAGAACAGCGATCCAGCATGAATTCTCCGAAGCTTCTCCTCAGTCTTCTCCTATTCTTGACTCTGACCAATTTGTTTCCCCGAAACGGGTTTGCGACAACGCCGCTCAAGCCCGGCTCACCAAAAGCCATGGAGCAGACCGCAGGCGCGCTGCCCGTGAAAACTGGAGACCTGTATGCCCTGGTGGTGGGCGTGTCCAAATATCGGGATCCGAAAATCCCAAAATTGGACCTGTCGGAGAAGGACGCACGGGCATTCGGGGATTTTCTTAAGACCCAAAACGAAATATTCAAGGAAACGCGGGTCACCTGTTTGCTGAACGAAAAAGCCACCAAACTTGAAGTGGAGAAGTACCTCTATTACACGTTGCCTAAAGCCGGCAAAGACGACACGGTAATTCTTTATTTCAGCGGCCACGGTGCATTCGAACCGATAAGGCCAACTGAATTCCTCTTCCTGCCCTATGATGTGGAAACCGAGTTCATCGGTACCACAGGCGTCAAAATGAGCGGGTTGGAATTCCTGAAGGGAGTCAACGCTGAGCGTGTGCTCATCATTGCGGACGCCTGTTATGCAGGGGGATTTTCCGAGATGAAGCCGAAGTCGCTGGCCCCCTCTCTGGATCTGTTTATGCAAGAGGTCCGCAATTCATCAGGCAGGGCCATCATTACCTCCTCCAAGCCCGGGGAACTTTCATGGGAAGCCCCCAATGCCAAAAATAGCGTGTTCACTCACAATTTTCTAGAGGGCCTCAAGGGCAAAGCGGACAAGAACAAAGATGGAATCGTGACACTCAACCAGGCTTATGAATATGCATATGCCAAAACAAATGAAGAAACGGCCGGTCGTCAACATCCGCAATTTGAAGGAAAACTTGTGGGCCATTTTCCCCTTTCTTTTGTAGGGCCTCGTTTCTCCAAAGTGGAATTGAAAAAAAGGTTTCTTAAGGCCGCGGAATCTGGCGACACTGCCGCTTTCGAGCAGCTGCTGACTCGAGCGGACATTGAGGCGAGAGATGACGACAATGACACAGCGCTGATCCTCGCCGCGACCGGTGGGCAGCTGAGCATTGTGAAGGCCCTCCTGGAAGCACGAGCAGACGTGGACGGCACGAATAATTCACGGGCCACCGCATTATCCAGGGCTTCGGAGAACGGTCACGCGGAGGTAGCCAAGCTGCTGCTTACAGCCGGCGCTAATGTGAACCTGAAAAATGCGGATGGACTGACCCCTCTGGCCCTTGCTTGCACGCACGGGCATCTGAAGGTTGCGGAGATACTTCTGGCAGCAGGTGCTGACCTGAGATCTCGGGCAAATAACGGCGACACGGCTTTAAGTCAGGCATCCGCGGCAGGATACCCGGATATTGTGAAACTCATACTGAGAGTGGGCCAGGCCATTAAATCGGAAGATCTCAATGCAGAAACCGCCCTCACGCAGGCCGCACGCGCAGGCCACTCGGATATTGTGAAGCTGCTCCTTCCGAAAACCGCGGGTATCGAACTGAAAAGTTACGGAAATCAGGAACGCCGATTTTTGCTTGCCGTTTTGCGTGGAGACCTGGGAAGCGTTACGGAAGCAACAGAACACTCAGCATATATGGAATGCCGTACAGACACCGGGGATACGGCCCTGGGCTTGGCGTCTGCTCTGGGAAACAAGGAAATCGTTAAGCATCTCCTTGCAAGAGGCGCTGACGTCAATGCAATAATGGACGATGGCTCTACCGCTATAATGCGTGCGGCACGGACCGGCCACACTGACCTGGTGAATATGCTTGTTTCCGGCGGAGCAGATGTAAATGCGACGGACAAGGACGGCAACAACACTCTCATGCTTTGCGCGGAAAAAGGCGAACCGGCTGCGACGGCGGTTTTGTTGTCCAAAAAATGCGATGTGAACGCGAAAAACTGCAGCGGCTCTAGCGCTCTCTTGCTGGCAGCGAAAAACGGGTACCCGGATGTAGTTAAACAGCTCCTCTCGACCGGAGCAGATGTCCATGCAAGGGATAACGAGGGCAATACAGCTCTTATGGTGGCGTCCTCAATGGGGCACCTCGAAGCGGTAAAGATTCTCGTCGGAAAAGATGTCGAGGTAAACGCGAAAAATCATCAGCGCAGAACTGCCTTGATCATGGCTGCGATAAACGGTCACAAAGCGGTAGTGAAATTGCTGTTGTCTCGCGGTTCGGATCCCACGGCCGAGGACTGGGAGAGAAAAACCGCCCTGATGTTTGCATCGGAAAAGGACCGCCAGGAAGTTGTGGAAATTCTCACGGGCCACTGAATTGGAGTCCTCGAGAGCCCGTGCTGCTGCCGCTTAAGAGGTCGCTAACTGCGGGAGATCCCAATTAATTTATGAAGGAACGGGAAACGCGGACATCGGCACTCGTGTAAAGATGTCTCACCTGTTGAAGTTTTGCAGTGGAGGTTTCTTTGTCGCATGAAGATACCAAGGGCGTGGCTTGAAGGGGCTTTCTTGGTTGGCCTCCGGGGTGTTGGCCGGCAGAAACACATTTGTGGTGCAGGTTATGCAAAGTATGGCGCAAGAGCAGCCGACGCAGCAAACCGAGAAAAATGATGTTAGCCACGGTTCGTTCACGGATTAATCATGTGCTACTCGATTGAATCTACATTGAAAAAATCTTGGAATGTCCATTGCATTCAATGTCGACTGGAGACTAGTGGTCTGTCCCCGAATTAGCTTGGCACTTAAATCAGCCCCAAGAGCTGCACCGATGTTCAGTTTACGCCCAGTTATTTGAGGGACAGAGCACTAGATGGCATCAGTTTCAATGCCGATAGACCACTCCATGTTGAGGGTGCTTTGATGCGGGACGTTTCATCGCTTGAGACCTCCCGCCACTTCCCAGGGCCGACTCGTCGATGTGGCGTTTACACCATCCCGGCTTGCCGGGAATGTTCGGCAAAGAAATTGAGCTTTGGTGGTGGACATTCTTCGTGCAGGGCTGAGTCCTGCTTTTCGTAAGCCTCTTGCCCCTGCACCTCCGTATGGAGAAGGCGTATATTCCACAAGGATTTGACTGAAGAAGGAGAAATGACGATGACCCAGTTTAGTTTCAGGAAAAATTTCATACCGACCATGACGTTGGCAATTATTTTTCTCTTTGGCGCTCTGGTGACAGCCGTGAAGGCCGAGGCCCCTTCAGTGTTAAAACAGCTCGACGAAGCCTATGTTCAAGTCGCGGAGAAGGTGACACCAGCGGCGGTAAACATCAGTTCGACGAAAAAAGGGGGATCCGTCCCGATGGGCGAAGGTTTGGAGCCTTTTTTCAAAAACTTCCCATTTCATGAATTTTTTGGCGATGAGTTCGGGAAGCAGTTCAGGGAACAACAGCCCCGGGGCCAGGGCGGTCCCATGCAGGTCGCAATGGGATCCGGATTCATCGTTTCTCCTGACGGGATGATCCTGACCAATGCCCACGTTGTAAAGGACATGGATGAGATCAAGGTCACGCTCGCAGGCAAACGGAGTTACACCGCCAAGGTTATCGGTGTCGACCCGGACAGCGACATTGCGGTGATCAAAATCCCCGCCACTGGGCTTCCGGCTGTTACATTCGGCGATTCATCGAGATTACGCGTGGGCGAGATTGTTTTGGCTGTCGGTAATCCGTTTGGGTTTAACGGCACCGTAACAAGGGGAATTGTGAGTGCTACGGGCCGCACTAACGTCGGCATCATCGGTTATGAAGACTTCATTCAGACCAACGCGCCTATAAATCCGGGAAACTCTGGAGGGCCTTTGGTCAACATTCAGGGCCAAGTGATAGGGATTACCACGGCAATCGCAACTCGCAGCGGCGGTTATCAAGGGATAGGCTTCGCGATACCTTCCAACTCAGCCAAGATGGTCATGGATGAGTTGATTAAGCAGGGCAAGGTTACGAGGGGATTGCTCGGAGTGAACATTCAGGACCTTAACGAATCCCTCGCGAAATCTTTCGGCTTGTCCGAGACTAATGGAGCACTCGTTGCACAAGTCGTGGGGGCCAGCCCTGCTGAGAAGGTCGGAATCAAAGCAGGAGATGTCATCCTGAAGTTTAACGGAAAGCCGGTCACAGGGGCTTCAGAGCTGAAGAACTTGGTGGGGCAGGAAAAACCGGGAACGATGACGAACTTGACGGTCTTCAGAGATAAGAAGACCTTTGACGTGGACGTCACCGTGAGCGAACGGACGGCCGAAGCTCTTGCTGAGGCCAAGACGCCAACGGGCCCCAGGAGGCACGGCCTCAACCGACTTGGGAGTCACCCTCGAGAAGGTTCCTGCGGCCGCGTCTGAAAAAATGGGCATCAAAGAAGGCGTGGGGTTGGCCGTTAAGCAAGTAAACCCTGACGGAGTGGGAAGCAGAATGGGAATCCATGAAGGCGACGTGATCCTGGAGATTGACGGCAAAACCGCCTCAGATGTGTCAGCGTTTAACCAGGAAGTTACGGAGGCCAAGAAGAATAAGGTCATTCGTTTGAAGATTCACAGAGGGTCTGCGACTATTTTCTTGGCAACGACCCTGGATTAATGTGCGGCGAGGTGCTGATAGCGGATTTGCCCTGGACAGAGGAATCGGGCGGCGGACGGCGATTCCTCCACGTTTTCGAAACTCTCCTCTCCATTTTGTAAAAAGGAGAGTTTCGTTTACCCTAAATTGAAGTGATGTTTTTCTATTTATGAGGGAACGGGATTGACAGGGAAATGGGGTTCACTCACCGGTCAAAAGTGCTAAGGTACGCGCTTCCTGCCTGCATCCAGCTTTTGCCTATCGAGTGGTCTCGAGAGACCCCGGATTCCGCGGTCTGCTTGCTATCTACTGACGTTTGGTTTTTCCGTGGCCTCAATTGAAATTTTCCTTGCCGAAGAACTTCCCCACCTGTTAAACTTGACTCCTCTTCTCTGTTCCCGACAAGCACAGAGTCGATTCTGACGAGGGACGCCGTGCCGTCCATCAAGCTGTGGCTACGGCGTTTCGTTTTCTGTGGGCGTGCGCACACCGGGTGGGTTTAGAATGGATTTAAGGGATTGGCTCCAGACATATCTGAGGGAGCAACGTAGGGCGATTCGAACTCTTCCGCGCGGTGAGAGATGGATCAGAAAACGTTGTTCCCGACCATCGCAACAAACCTTTTGCTACTGGCCTGGTTTGTGTGTTGCGCTCGGCGGAATCGATTATGAAGCTGGTGGGCGAATCAGGCAGTTACGGCAATGGGCTAGTAAAGGATAGCTTAAACCGAGAAAGTTATGGGCGTGAGGGTCAGGAACGTTAGCTGTAGAACCTTATCGTCTGGCAAGGGGTCCCACTGGGACGATCACTATCTTGGCGCTCGATGTATCCAAGACCGTTGCACGAGATTCTCGAAAGGTTGTGACCAGCGCATGACTGACCTGGACAATGAAAAACTATAGCAAAACTGCCGTATTTATTGTCCTACATTCTCAGGCATAGGGTCCACGGCTGGCATCCGTCCGTCGGTTGTGAAAGCTCCGTGACAGGGGGACCCGCACTGCCTCCACGAACGAGTCGCCTACTATAACGATCCGGTGGACTCCCGACGGCTTTTTCATGTCATAGTCGTCGTCGAAGTACCCACTCGAGTTCCAACGGAACACGTTCACATACTTCAGTTT
>JBKQMK010000148.1:0-4334 GCA_052146735.1 Desulfomonilaceae bacterium
GCGCATACCCAAGTATTCAGATCAGGGTCCCATACTGTGTCACAGGACGGCTCGTACGGTTGAACATAATATCCGCCGTAAAAGCCCCGTCCGCGATGAAGGCCACCGCCATGCCATGCACGTCCACTCTGCCAAGCTCCGCCTCCACGCATGCCGCCACCACCGTGCTCTCGAGCGATCAACGCAATTGTCGGAGGTGTCGATTCAGCCGAGGCAACCGCCTCTAATTGTTTTCTCAGGGGAATTTATGCTATCTTGTCGCCATGCTGACATCCACTCTAACCTGACCCCAAGAGGTGTTCATGCACGTGATGGCCATCAATGGCTCACCCCGCAAGGAAAAGAGCAGCACTTATCATATCTTGAGCCCGCTGTTGGAGGGTATGCGCGCCGCAGACGCCACCACTGAATTGGTGCATCTGGGCCATTTGCACATCAAATCCTGTCTGGGCTGCTTCTTGTGCTGGGTTAAGACCCCCGGGAAATGCGTGCAGCAAGATGACATGGCTGCTGTCTTGGAAAGGTTTGTGCAGGCCGACTTACTGATCTTCGGAACCCCGCTTTACCACTATAACGTGTCCGGTCTGATGAAGAACTTCATTGACCGCACCCTGCCCTCCTTCGAACCATGGCTGGTGGAAGATCCCGGCCATCCGGGTAAGAGCAGCCACCCGGACCGCTATCCCAAGGACCGGGGCATGTTGCTGGTCTCCCCCTGCGGCTTTCCGGAATTCGACCATTTTGCGCCGCTGGTGGAATATTTCCAGTTTTTCGCCCGGAAGCTGGGCTGGGGCTATCTGGGGGAAATCCTGCGGCCCGCGGGTGATAGCTTGAGCGATGAAAAACATCAGGAGACGTTCGCGTGGTATTACAACCTGGTGCGCCAGGCTGGGGAGCAGATCATCCGCCAGGGACGGATTACGTCGGAGGTGCAGACGGGATTACGTCAAGACCTTTTTCCAGGAGGGCCGGATACCTTCAGGAACGAAGCCAACCACTACTGGAGCGAAACCATGGCTAGGTTCGGTCTGACCGGCAAGCCGCCGGGCTGAGGTGGACCCCGCAGTTTTTGGATGCGGTTTTGACGATCTCCCCCCGCCCACAATTGAATTAAACCACGGTTCAGGTTTTTATCAAAAGTGAAAGAGACTCTAAGCATTCTGCTGGGCTTCCTCCCCTGGATCGCATTTGGGGCTATTTCCGGGCCATCCCTATTCCGGTTGAAGGCCGCCATAATTGCCGCCCTGGCCCTGGTGCTGGTCATGGGCTACAAACAGCTGGCCAAGGGATTCATCCTGACCTGGGGCTCGCTGCTCTTCTTCGGCTTCAACCTGGTCATGGTGGTGCTATTTGAAAACCTGTGGGTGATCAATAACCTGGATATCCTGACCAACGTGACCCTGGCGGGCATCGCCTGTCTGTCTATTCTCCTGGGCAAACCCTTTGTCCTGCAATATGCTCGGGAGACAGTTCCTCCCGAGCGCAGGGCATCCCCGGTGTTTTACAGTAATTGTTGGACCCTCTCGCTGATTTGGATGGTGATATTTCTAATCTCCACAGGCATGAGCGTGGCTAAAACCTACGGCTGGTGGGAAGGCGGCATGGGCTATCAGGCAGTATCCCTGGGTTTGATCGCGTCGGGACTGTGGCTCAACCATTGGTATCCCCAATATGTGCACCGTAGGACAAAGACAGGAGTTGACCCGGATCATCCGGAATAACTTCACTTGTTCGGGGGGCCGCCGTGCCCAAAATTCAACTCAGCGCAAGGGAAATCCTACGGGACATCCGTTCCAGGATAGATGATACAGGGCTCACGGCGAAATATCACCTCTCTGCGCAGGGCCTTCAGAGGGCGTTCAATAAACCTATTGCGGCTGGGGTGCTGAAACAGAGCGAACTTGATGATGGCGTACCTTCTCATGAACGAGCCGTCAACCTCGCTTGGAAGTGTCCCGCGTCTGGAAAGCCACAGCCACCAGAATTCGAGGAATGTCCGGCTCGACTCACTGCCTTTAATGACGAACCGGCCGTTAAGCCCATTTCGGGCCCCATTCACGAGAACCGTACAGCAGGGTGGCTATTTTTCTCCGGAATTGTGTGGCGGACTTGCCATTTCGTGCGTCTTTGTGCCAGTGAGGGGTAAGAGATGGTTCCCTGACTTCGAAAAGATGGCCGTATGGTGGCAGACACTACCCCATGCAAGCAAGACCGCGAGACTGTGTTGAAGCAACCGCTTTTTTTCCCGTTTTCGAGCGTACGTCACCGCACAGGCGTTAGTCAATCAGAATCTTCGCCGTGGCCCTCGGCCGAACGCAGCCCGGTAGTGTCGAGCCAAGAGAAACGCTGAAGCCACATGAACAGCCGGCTCTGGGTAACACTGAGGCCGGAATCACGACGCCTCTTCGACCTGCGAGCTTGCCGCGGGGGACTGTGGATAAGGGAGGAAGCGAGACGTGGAAAGCGAAAGACTGGTGAACTGGTGGATCTTCAGCCCTGGAGATTCCTGAAGGCTTCCGCAAATCCCCCGGTATTCTTACATATCCTTTTGGGCTCGATCATAGACTCGGCGGGCACGTTTGAAGCGTGCCAAAAACGCCTGCTCTGACATACCGTTTTGCAGGCGCACCCAGTCAATCACGTTCTCAAAAGTGGCTTCAGGACATAGAGTCACCGAGTCACGAATTTGCGTGTATACTAAAGCAGCCGTTATGTAATAGCTCTTTGTCGGATCCTGGTAAGCTTCGACGTCCTTTCTGAGTTGAGCGGCAAGCTTCTCCATTTGGAGTGATACGGCCCGCTTTGCCGCCATTTCCATGCGAACCTGCCATTTTTTCCCGTGGCGTCCTGCGGAAACTGCATGTGCTATTTCGTGGATAAGAATTTCTCTCAGGCCCTCTATCGGAGCTGCCGTCAGTTGGATCGCCTTTGAATCGGTATTGCATTTGCCAAGAGCACCGTCGAGGTCGTCTACCAGTTGAAAGCACCATCCCATTTTCCGATCCCATCGCGGGAAGAATGTCCTTTTCACATACTCAAATTCGTCAAGGTAGTGGTGTTGGTTTTGCTGCATTGATAATTTCCGGAATTGTGGTGCCCCGGCTTACATCCTTTCCACTTCCTTTTACCCTTTTCTTCTCCCGGACGCTAGCGGGGGGAAGCGCAATGAAAAAACCGGCGAGCAGGCGCCTACCGTGGCAAAGAGGACCTATCGGAACACCGTTCTTTCCATCTTCTCGACGGACCTTCTTGGAACAGCCTATTCTGTGGTTCGATTTCCGTTAAGATTGCTTCCTGGCTGGACCCATTACCGGCGTTTCCTTTTTGGGAGCATCTCCGCTACAATGTAAATTCACCGGAACAACTTGAAGACATATTCGGAAGACTGGAGGAGGGACCCAATGAAAGCGTTTGATATTATCTACGCAAAGTTTATGCCCAAAAATGAGGAAGCCTGCAACCCCATGCTCCTTGAGCAGGTCGGTAAAGTTATGAGGTGGCAAGCTTCATCCAAGATCTACTGGGGTCCACAAGAAGGACAGTGGTGTTTCTACGCCAATGATGACTTACAACTCCGGCCCTTCATCGTGTCGGAAGAGGATCTTGAAATGGTGGAGGGACCAGAAAAGCTTGATCCGATGTAATCGGTGGCACGCGAAGCGCTTACCAGGGAAGGGGCGTCACTATTGCTCGGTTTTAGGGAATTCTCTAGAACCGATATCGTCGGATTCCCGTTAGGATGCCGCCCCTTTGGTTGTGCCACGGCTTGTCCCTCTCTAGCCTTGCCTCCCATGAATTCCTGTAACTCCAAGGGTTGATCTGCTCTCTGATACGGGGATGAGGTTGCGCCGGCCGCGCCCTTTTGTGTGTCAAGGCCCTGCCTCGGAAGTTCTCCTCATTTGACAATCTCTTGTGATATCATCCCCTCCTAACCACTCCACAAAGGGGAGCTTCCTATGGCGAAAAACAAAATGGACCGAAAGGAAATCCGAGCCGATATTAAAGACGGGAATGGGAAATTACCCCGTGATGGAGAAGGACAAGCCTTCGGAGAAGGGTCTGGAAAGCTTGTTCAAGAAGCTGGTGGATGCGGTAGTGTCGAAAACTCTGAATTCAAGGAACAAAGGAGTTACACGTAGAGACATAATATTCAATCCACTGCCAGGAGACGAGCTGTGGCTAAGATTAAGGCCAAGAACATCGCTGGAGATATACGGGCAAGGGTGTCAGATTTTGAATTGATGTCCAAATACGGACTGTCTTTAGAGCAACTCCAAAAAGTCTTGGAAAAACTCGTGGAGGCGGGAACGTTACGAGAGGGCGAGATCAAGGAA
>JBKQMK010000149.1:0-8830 GCA_052146735.1 Desulfomonilaceae bacterium
GGCCGTCTTGTCCGCGCTGTACTGATCGGTCAGGTAAGTCCTGACCTCGTCCTCGAACCAGAGCTTGTATCGCGTCCGCTGATTGTAGCGGTCGATCGTGACGACGGCGAACGCCTGGCGGGGGTCCTCGGGGTCCGTGAAGACGGTGAACTCGTCGCCGCCCCAGAGCTGCAAGTCGACCGGCTTGTCGGGGTCGTTCGTGCACTTGACCTGCACGGCGCAGACGTCGTTGAGCGTGGCCTGGCACTCGGCGTGTTGCATCACGCAATCGATGTGGTTCGTGTCGTAGACTTGCTCGAGCAGCGAATCTGCCAGCCCGTCTCCAACAACGGTCCGCTGAGGGCCCGGGTTATATGTGTGCTCACATAACCGATCCACAGCCTGTTGGACGAAGCCACTCTGGCGTCTTGGACGACCGGCAAAATCAAACTGTGCCCTATATCATGAGAGAAATGATGAAGAGCTTCTAAAGGTGGCTGTGAAGAGGCAAGTTTTGTCAGGATATGTAACGGGATGCGCGGAACGGCCGGCCTGGCGCACACAAAAATCGCCCGTGGTTTAGCGCCGTTGAGGGCTGGATTGTTCGCCCGGCTTTTGCGTCCGCGTTTGAGTCTTAACGCTTAGTGCTCTCGTACGCTATTAAAGCGGTCTGAGTCCGGCATCGGGCTGAAAAATGCAAGGTGCCGCGGGAAAGGAGTCTGTACATGTATGTGCGCCTGACTTTTTTCAAGGTCAAAGACGGAAAAATGAACGCTCTGCGGGAACTTTACAACAAGGAAGTCATCCCCGCCCACAAGGACCACAAAGGGATCAGGTTCGTGCATCTCCTCGAATGTCTGGATGACAACAACGAAGGAATCTCCGTAACCGCATGGGATACCAAGGCCGATCTCGATGCATACGAGGCAAGCGGAGACTACGAGCGATTACTGGCCCTGTTCAATGAAATGTACGCCGGAAAACCGAGCCTCAAGTCCTTTGAAGTGACTGCAAGCTCGGAACCGATCCTTCTGAGGATTTTTTGAGGCTCCTCGCAGCTCAAGGCCCTGAGAATCGGCATACCACGGCACCGGAATCGTGAAAGGAGACGTCATGACGACGTATGCAGGCTATCTTCTCAGGGCGAATCTTTCATCGGGTGCGATCACGAGAGAGCCCATCCCTGCTGACCGGCAGGAAAAGTTCGTCGGGGGCAGAGGGTTCGGTATCAGCTACTTGCTCGAAGAGATGCAAGGGGGCTTCGATCCGCTCGGGGAAGACAACAAGCTGATGTTTATGCCCGGAGTTTTGGCCGGAACCGCGGCTCAGGGCTTCGGCAGATGGATCGTCATGACAAAAAGCCCCCTGACCGGAGGGCTGGCCCGTTCAGTGGGAGGCGGAAACTTCGCCGCTTTCATCAAGTTCGCTGGTTACGACCTCATCATCATCGAAGGCAAAGCCGAGAAGCCGTGCTACCTGCTCCTCCAAGAAACCGGGGTTGAAATAAGGGATGCCACAGAATTGTGGGGCCTGGACACACAAATGTCTCAGAAAGCCCTCCAGGCAATTCATGGAAAGCGCGCTCAGACAGCGTGTATTGGGCCTGCCGGAGAGAGAGGAGTTCGGTACGCCACAATAACTCACGGCACCAGGACTGCTTCCAGGTGTGGGGTGGGGACGGTCATGGGGGCCAAGAACCTGAAGGCCATCTCCATAGTGGCACGCTCAAAGGCGCCTGACGCTCAAGACAAAGAAGCTTTCAGAACATTGCTCAAAGAGCATGGAGGGATCCTGAAAGAGCACAAAAGAGTGGTGAAGATGCATACCTTCGGGACCACCTTCCTCGCCCAAATGATGAGGGAAATGGGCATATTGCCGGCCAAGAATTTCCAGACCGGCGACATTCAGGGCATAGAGAATCTATTTACCGAGTCATATACCGACATGCGGGTGGGGACACACGCATGCTTCAATTGTATGACCAGGTGCGGCCAAGTTCACGTGGTCAAGGACGGGCCGTACGCGGGGGCAATGAGCGAAGGGCCGGAATACGAGTCAATATGGGCTTTTGGGGCCCAGGTCGGAAATACGGAGGTGGGAGCCACGGTTCAGGCTGACAGGCTGTGTGATCTGTTGGGGCTGGACACGATAAGCGCAGGAAGTACGATAGGCTTCGCTATGGAACTCTTCCAGCGAGGAATAATTACAAAGGACGATACGGATGGTCTGGAGCTTACTTGGGGAAATCACCAGGTGATTTTGGAGCTTGTCCAAAAGATAGCCAAGAGAGAGGGATTCGGTAAGCTTCTCGGTGAGGGGACGAAAAGGGCCGCGGAAGCCATAGGCCAAGGCGCTGAGAAATATGCCATGCATTCCAAAGGACTGGAGCTTCCCGCATATGATCCGCGCGCGGCAAAAGTGCATGGACTTAGTATGGCCACGTCGAATATCGGCGGGAGCCACATGTACGGCTATGCCAGACAGGAAATATCGGGTAAAGGGGGTCCCAGACCGATTGACAGGTTCGCGGATGAAGGAAAAGGAGACGTAGCAGCTTATAATCAGGTAGCAAAAGCACTCGAGGAAACCGGCATCCTCTGCAATTTCGCCGATTCAGGCATGACCTACGAGCTGCTGGGCAAGCTATATGCCGCTGCAACGGGGCACGACCAATTCCGGGACGAGAACTATTTGCGGCTCGTGGGGGAGCGAATAATCTGCCTGGAGAGGTGCTTCAACCTTCGAGAAGGTTTTTCAAGGAAAGACGACGCACTGCCTAGGAGAATGACTACAGAGCCGCTGACAAATGCGGGACCAGCCACCGGGCAGGTGGTGAGGAACCTGGATGCACTTCTCGATGAGTACTACGACTCCCTCGGATACAGTCGGGAGGGGGTCCCAACTCGCGAAAAGCTCAAAGAGCTCGGACTTGAGACCTTTGTAGGCTAGACTACTGGTTGGCTGTTTGCAGCCTGTACCTTAGAACGAGACAAAATAACCTTTCCGGCACTCCACAGGACCCATCCAGTGAAAACCTATCTTGAATGCCTGCCATGCATTGTGCGCCAATCGCTCGAAGGTGCTAGGCACGCCACGGATGACGAAAAACTGCAACAAGAGGTTCTTCGTAGATCCACCCGAGCCATCAGTGAGATGGACCTCCACGAACCATCGCCCGTCATGATCGGGACAGTGCATCGCATAATTCGAGAGGTCACTGCCAACGCGGATCCTTACCGAGAAGCCAGGGAGACTTGCAATCGCAACGCCTTGCAGCTCTACCCCGGAATGAAGGAGATTATAGAACAGTCGTCGAACGCGTTCGAGACCGCTATACGTCTAGCCGCTGCGGGCAATACCGTAGACTTCATAGTTGATCCGCACGCCGACCAAGCGGACATTCGTGAAGCCGTTGAACAATCACTATCCGCGCGGTTTCCTCCAGCCACTGTTAAGAAGTTCGAGGAAGCCGTCAAAAGCGCTGGGAGCATACTTTATCTTGGCGACAATGCCGGAGAAATCGTCTTTGACCGATTGTTGATCGAGCAATTACCGGCAGAGAAGACCACGTTTGTTGTCAAAGGATCTCCGGTAATCAACGACGTCACATTCCTTGATGCGCAAATGACCGGCATGGCTGAAGTGGTAGAAGTGATAGACAATGGCTCGGACATGCCGGGAACCGTTCTTCACCGTTGTTCGGAATCATTTCAGGGCCGGTTTCACGAAGCTGATCTGGTGATTTCCAAGGGGCAAGGCAATTACGAATCACTTAACGAAATCCACAAAGAAATCTTTTTCTTGTTCAAAGCAAAATGCTCCGTAATAACTAAACATCTGGGATGCGAGATCGGTCGTTTGATCCTTGCACACAACCGCGGGTGATCGGAAGCGAATCCACGTCACTATTAAAGTCGAGTCACATGAAAAATAACGAAACGGAATCGCTATAGTTGTTCGCCGGTATTTCAACCAATGACGTTGGAAATTTCACCCTCTCTTACCCCCCCACCTTTTTATCAGTTTTGTTGGGGGTGGCCGAATTGTCGAGCTCGAGAAGTCTCAACTTCTGCTCTGCCAGTGCTATGTTTTTGCCGGTGGCGGTAAGAAACCAGCCGTCGATCTGACGCCCAAGCCACACTACGTGAACAACAGAATCCACACCAAAACGCCGCGGATCGACCTGGATTGCCTCTCGTGAGAACCTCCAGAGCTTGTCCGAGTCCTTTACCAGCGAATCATTATGTGAAATGGCGTCGTGCCTTGAATCGTGCCCGAGGATGATTTCGACGATCTGCTCCACAAGCGCAGGATCGTACTCCACCTGTTGGAGCAGCTCTCTGGCAATTTTCGCCCCTTCCACTTCGTGAATCCTATTGATCTGAAGATCATTACGGCCCGGGCCGAATGCTTTTAGTTGAAGTTCCTCCGGGACGGTCTTCCAACCGACGTCGTGGAGCAGTACGGCAGGGATCACGATCTTCTCGTCCCCTCCTTCCGCCTCAAGGAGTTTCAATGCAAAGGAGTACGCTATACGGGTGTGCAGGTCATTGTCCCTCGTATCGAGATAGGGTCCAGCCAACTTGAAGATCTTCCCGTAGATTCCCTTCATAGCGGCCTCCTGAAAAATTCCGATCCTTCCGAGACGATGTGCGTCAAAAGCATGAGCCGGCCAATCGTCCCTATCTTGTGGTGCCAGGGAGGACGAACATCAGTAGCCCCATTGCCTGTACGACCCGAAAGCCTCTACCCCGCCGCCGGGTTTTCTTCCCATAAACCCAGACGGTTCCCTTGAGGGTCCAGGAGCACTGCAAACCAGCCTGCGCCAGGCACGGGCTTCTTGGGTACGACGATCTTCGCACCCAGTAGTTCGGCTTTCTTCAGTGATTCTTCTATCGCCTCGACTTTCACATAGTTCACAGGCGCGTGGGTCGGATCCTGACGCGCGGTCATCCCTCCTTTGGGTGTGTCTTGACCCATGTGTATCTTGTAGTATCTGAAACCGCCTGGCACCTTCTCGAACGTCCAGTTGAACAGCTTGTTGTAGAAATCTTGCAAGGGCTCGAATTCGTCCGCCGGTAATTCGAAAAAGCATACAGTATTTATCATGATCTGTTCCTTTCAATGTGAAAAATGTTGAAGGACCACACCTACATTCCAGGCAAAGGATTCGCTCACCATACGATGTCGAAGACACACGTGTGGTCACCCTTTTTCACACACTTGCTCTGTTTGACTTCATTGCCGGCATTACCGGTCATTCTCAATATGCCTTCAAAAACTCCTTCGATCCAGGTGCAGTCGTAACCGGGTGAAGGAGCCTCGATCACCACGTGGTGCTCTTCAGCAAGGAGGATCCGCCGCGGTTTGACATCTTCTCCTCTATGATTGAGCATGAAGCCTTCCGCCTCGAATTTCACATGATCCAATGGAGTCTTGATGTGTTCTGGAATGCCGACAGTAAACCTGATGGTGGAATAGACCTCTTGACCAATTACTTTCTTTCTAACCCGAGCCATGAATTCGGATTCGTGACTGTCTATTTCCTTGAATACCGCGTCCAGCACGGATGTGTCGTAATAACCCTCAGGATCGAGTTCCTTGTAAGGCTTTCCGGCATTCCGCTCCACCGCTGCAATTGCGGCCCGTTGCGTCTCGGGACTCGATGATAAGAAATTACATGCCAACTGAATGAACTTTGCTTTGACCTGAGCCATTTTCTCCCTCCTCCCTCTTTGTCCAGAATTATGCGGCGGACTTGCCCTTTCGGGGCATGCGGGGCGATAAGGAGGCGAGGGATGGTTCCCGCGAACCCGAAACCCTTGCCCTGACACGAGCCTTATTTACCGTCCTGTCCACCGGCACCTTGCCGAAGGCCGCCTGGCGGGGATATCAGGATGAAGCCTCCATTATGTTGTATCCCTGATCTTCCAAGGCTTTAGACACCGATGTCGGATCATCGGCCTCCAAGCGCAGGACCACCCTCACCTGGTCGGAACCGTTTTCAGGAACCGTGAAGATGGAGCGGGCCTTTGCGCCGGTTCCTTCCACTGTGCCTAGAATCTTGGTCAGTGTCCCTCTTTCCAGAGTTACATTGGCCAGGGTTATTCGTGCGCGATCTTCCCCCGCCTCCAGGATCTTGAAGAGCGTCACGAATATTTCGCGATCCGACACTACGCCTACCACCTTGTCCCCGTCCATGACCGGGAAACTACTCATCATGAGTTCCTTGCCCTTGATGAGAATCTTCTCCACCGTGTCGTCTACAGAGACGGTGACGGGCATCCGGACCATCAGGTCTTTCACCTTGAGCTTATTGCAGAAATAGTTCATCTCGCAGAGATCTCCGCTCCCACTCACGCACAAAGCAGCCTCGCTGAGGTCTCTACGGTGAAGCACGCCGCGAAGCCGGCCGCCGTCTACTACCGGGAGAATCTTGAGATTGTGTTCCCTGATTACCAAGAGCGCGTCGGTGGCCAGCGCATCGCTGGTTATGGAAGCCTGCGCCGGCAGCATCCAGTTTTTTACATACATGATCGCCTCTCTTAAGTCGGGATGAGTGATTCGAATAACTCTCAGCCAGTTATTCCTTGGCAGGGTCGCGGACCCGGCGGTTCCCACCGGCGGAGGGAAGATCTCCATGCAGGCTTCCGCCACGACCCCTGTTGCCCGTACGATCGGGTCCACAACAGCTTCTTTGTCTGGAAGTTTACGTGAGAGTCGGCTCGAAGTCCCCTGGCCCTGAATTCCCGGATCATAACATCCGCATGTCGAATTCTTCTCATGAGCTTACTCTTCGCCTTCAACTTTGTGACATTCCAACCGAATCACTTTTTCAGGCAGTTTGGTCCGGTGGCGGGGTCCCCGGAGGAGTCGGTATTGTCAATGGCCATCTCAACCAGAAGGCATTGTGCAGAATGAGGGCTGGACCGACAATACAGAGGTTAAGATAGATAATGAGGATGTTTACGTCTGCCGGCAATTTAGCTGCCGCTATCCTATCGGCCGCAGGGCCAAGAATCACCCTGAGCACCATAATCCAGACAATGATTATGACGCACTGGACAATGAATGCCGAAATGGCTCTTTTGAAAAGGGTGTATTTAGTAATTCCCCAGAATTGGAAATGCCAGCCATAGGCCAAAGACCAGAAGATGACGGATGAGGCGACAGCGGCAAAGGAAAAAGTGGGACTAACGCCCACGGCCAAACTCCCCTGCCAGAAGATGTAACCTAAGATATGAGCAAGTATAGTCTGACCGATTGCCGCGCCAGGGTGTCCCCATGAACGGAAGGGCCAACCCTGTGTGGTGAAAACCGGACTGAATACGAAGAACCACGCAATGCACCAAACCAGGTAGCCAGTCAGCCAGTCGACCTTGAAAGGACCCTTGTGATTCATGGGGCTGGTGGCAAAAGGCGTTCCATCCAGATTCGTCAGGAAATTCCAGATTACTATGGAGAGGCCCATGATAATTACGAAGCCCGCGATCATCGTTCCCCATGGATGGATGCGCCCTTTAAAGGGCCAGCCGTTCCAGTTGACTCCATAGAGCAAGGTCAGCCAAAATGCAATCACGCCGAACCATAGATACATCGGTCCAACAGGCCAACGGGGATAGATAAACCTCATGAAGAGCAAAAGGCCGAACGTAAAAATGACCCAAATAATAGTCATCCCTATTCCGGCCAAGTAGCGCGGCTTGTCAGGGGACCACCAAGCTCCACCCGGCGGAGCTAGAGGAAAATTGTCTCCAAGCAGCACGAGATGGCCGAGCGCGACGAGCATTACCAGTGTTGCCGGGATAATCTTCAAGACAATGAGATCAGAAGGGATTGCGTAGACAAAGATGAGAACGCCAACAACCACAAAAGCCAGGAATTGAATAAGCCCGGCAGCCGGACCAGTCGGTCCTATCCCATTTTTTTGGGTTTCCATGGTGCATTTCCCCCTTATTTGTCTATGGCCGCTCTCTTTTCGGCAAGACGCGACAGTTGGACAGGCATCTGTTGCAGGTCATCAGCGGTGGAATTCCATCAGGACTATTCGCCCATCGCTACAGTGCCGCTCATTGAAAATCGCGGCATCGACATTCTGGAAGGCCATTGAGTTCGGATAGAGCAGTCTGCAAATCACCGATGTCCGCCATGTGAAATGATGGCTGCTGTAATAGATTTTTGCCAGTCGGGTAGTGGAGCGCATCATAGTGTGTCCGTCTGAGAATTGGCAAAATGTTAATATTCTTAAGACCAGTTCTCAACGCACTCCGCGATACTCTCATCTTACGTCCGTCGCATCCGGAACGACGAAGACCCCTCCGGTCGCCCAGCGGTTCTGATCAACGATTTTAAGGGCCTTGAACCTCCGGGAGGGTTCCAGTCTTGACGCTCACATCGTTCACACGGATCGGTGCTCGTTCTTTACCCGCTTCGACAAGCCGGCTTGGGAAAGACTTCAAGGCATGCCTTGATGACCTCATTGGCGAACGCCACATCTTCCAGATTTGCATCAACCTCCCTTGTGCCAAAATTGGGGCCCAGCCTTTCCTTTAATATCCTGAGGAATATTCGGTCCTGTTCTTCGTCAAACATGTGGCTTGAGGGCGGATCAGCAGCAGACCACCCCTTCCTCGGAAAGAGGAGTATCACCGGGCCGGCAGCGTTCTGGAGTTTTTCGGCAAAACCGTGAGCGATCTGCTCCATCTCTACATCGGAAACCCGCAAAAATGTGCGGAGCTCGTCCAGATCGAACTTCCTGCGTTGATGATGCTCGGGCTTATAATGAGACTTCCGCGGGCTGGTGAGGTTTACTCCGCCGGGGGCGATGACTTGAGGAATTCCGAGCTTCCCG
>JBKQMK010000150.1:0-5363 GCA_052146735.1 Desulfomonilaceae bacterium
TTGGGGTTCATGGCATCCTTTTCCATCTTGCGGCGATCATAAGTCGGATCCATGACCTCATTGTAATACTCGTGCTGGATGAGCATGTTCATGATCTGACTTGTACCAGTCCATATCATGGCAAGTCGCGTATCCCTCAACGCCCGTTCTATCGGGTAAACATCAGTATAGCCGATTCCCCCCATGATCTGCATGGCATTGTTTACTATGGTCCAAGCGGCTTCAGTCGCGAACCTTTTGGCCTCACTAACAAGGCGCCGGGCATACGGATAATTCTCATCGACGGCCCGCGCTGCCTGATACGCGAGCCCTCTGGCGGCATCCAGTTGAGTGATGGAGTCTGCCACCATAAAATTGACGGCCTGAAATTCGCGAATGGGTTTACCGAACGCCTTCCGCCTATCGGAATACCGCACAGCCAAATCCAGAGCACCCCACATGCCCAGACAAGCGGCCGCGGAGGTAAGACGTTCCGGGATCATCATTTGGTTAAAACAAAAGGCGCCGCCGTGCAGCTCTCCGACAAGGTTTGTTTTCGGAACTTTGACATCTCTGAATACAAGCCTTCCGGTACCGCCACCCTTGCAACCCATCAGGCCGTAAAGATATTCTGTTTCTACGCCAGTGCCTTTTTCAACTATCAGTAAACTTATACGGTTGTACTTGTGGCAAGTCGGCTCAAAATTCGATCGGCAGTAAACCAGGAAGAAATCAGCTCCCTCAGCCCCCACAACAAAACGCTTTTGGCCGGTAACAACGAAGTGGTCGCCGTCGAGAACCGCCCTGGTGGTGGCTCCGAAAAAATCAGATCCTCCCCGCGGTTCCGTCAACGCCTCGGCCGCGACGAGTTTTCCTTCCAGATACGGCTTCAGGTATTTCTCTTTTTGCTCTTCAGTGCCGAACATGTTCAAGGCTTCTCCCACTATGGAGGGCATGACAAACGCGCATCCGAGCGCCATACCCAGGCAACCGATCTCCTCAGAAGCGGCCACCTCCGCCACCCAGGTCATCTCCCTGCCTCCGTATTGCTTGGGGAAGCGGATTCCTCTTAGATTTCGCTCGGCCAGTCTTTCCACAAACTCGCGCGGATAAATGATTTCGTCCTTGTCCATCTTCCTCAAGAAATCGCTTGTGATTTCCGTTCTAACGAAGTCCCTGGCCTCTTGTTTCAGGGCTCGCTCTTCAGGTGTTAACAGGAAGTCATACATCGTCTTCTCCCTTTGTTTTTGATCAGTGGTAACGGCCAGTGAGCCAAGCAAGATTGCTGAACCATGTTCATTTTACTGAGCCCTGTTCAGTTGTCAAACAAAAAGACTCAGGCGCGACAACGGCAGCACGGATTATGGTGGTTGTTCTATGCGGTCAGCATAACCGGAAATATTGGGTAAGGAATCAGAAGAGGGCTCTGGTTTAACCCTCTTTCACCTGCGCAACGGCGAAACCAACCTTATCTTCTCTGGCTCGCGAGTTTCGGCAACTATTTCTGTGGCGATTACGTTCCCGGCTTTTTCCGCCAACACTGCGGACTGAAGGCTTACGCCTACTCGTAGGGCCATCAAGCCTTGAACGCCGGGTAGATCCTCGAGTTCCAGGGATTCAAGATCGTCATCGAGATAGCCCCGGCCCTGAAGGAAATCAATGTGATGCGTCATCTCTTGATATTCGTTCGGCCTTGAATAGACAATGGCGATTTTAGCGGGCTGAGTCAGGCGTTCGTTTCGGCCTTTGACTATGGCCTTGTCGATGCGAGACCGGACAATCTCATGACCGACGTCATAGGCTCCGTCAACATCGAAGCGTTTTTCATCAAATCGAAATCTTATGGACACGGGGCTGTGACTGACGAGTATGAGATGGGTGGCATCCAATGGGAACTTCAGGGACTTGCGGATGTCTTCCGTGTGCCAGGCGATGCCGCAGGCAACCATTAGCTGCCAGAGACGAAGGTTTCTCACGTAGAGCGCATCGAAGGCACCGTTTTCCACCATGGACGCCCCCGCATAAATTATGTAATCCACTCCGTCAGTCTGATGCTTATTGAAATAGTGAGGAAACACGGCCTGCGCATCAGCTTCTTCCCGGTCAAGGTAGGTAGAAATCCGCCGATTGAAAAGAGAAATGCTTCGCTCAAAATCCCTGCGCTCACGATAAACAGTTCCAACGGTGGGGTCCATGGCCTGTCCATAGGCCTCGATGCGGTCTGTCACCCCAGGTCCGAAACCGCGCAGCAGCGGAAATAGAGGTTCCACCTCGTTGCGAAGGAATTTCAGGATCGACGTCTGATCTCCGGTGCCGAATCCATTGTGAATCATCTCCAGGTGTCGTTCGGTTCGATAGGACGCCTCACTTAGAATGGGGAGAGATCTGGCTTCTGCCGCAGACTGGACTACTTGAAGAGCCAATTCGAGATGCTCAACAAGGTCCGACTGGATGGCCCGGTTTCGAGCCTCGGATGAGCCCCGGACATCTGATGCGCCGTACAAGGGGAAGACGTCCCTGAAGACTATGGGTTCCAATTCCGATGACTCCCCTTTTCCGAACCGCTCCAAATGGTGAAGTGCGGCTCCTCGGAAACGCCATTCTACGGACGGGTGTACAGCGGTACACTTTTGCTTAATAACGGCTTCCACGTTGTGTTCAAGGTCATCTAGCGATCTCTTGAGAGCCATTGAGAACAGTGGAAGGATCTGGCTCAAAACCAACTCCTCACCGGGGCCGAAGTCATCCGGGTTGGGCGAACCAAGGTTCAGCGCTCCAATCAGCTCTCCCTGAAAGCGCAGCGGCGCAATCATCATCGACCTAATACCAAACTCAAGGATTTCCTTGTCCATTTCTGAGCATGCCGACTCCTCGGTCACGTCGCGAATAATCGATATTCCATCGCCTTGCATGGCTCTATCGAATACCGATCCTCTGAATTCGCTAATCGCTCGGTGCCGCGAGTCAGCGAAAATGCAGGACCGATGCATTTCGCAGCCGTTATTGAGGAGGAGGACTTCATCATTCTTGATTGCTGCCAACCCAACCATCAAATCGGGGCGACGAAGAAGGGTTCTGAGTCTATCCTGAAGTCGTAAGAACCCTTCCTGCGACGCGATGGAACTTTTATCAATCAAGTCTCTTTCCAGCCCGGAGATGACCTCATACAGCGTCACGTCCACAGCGTGGACTAATGTAAACCCATGGAATTCGAAATTTTCCGGCGGGAGAAACTCACGGAGCACTTCGGGTTCCTCAAGACGTTGCATGACTGTGGCCAAATCACGATCTGTGAGGCGCGGGGGCGAGCCGACGGTGTGCACGTCAACGAAACGAAGGTTGGGCGAGAACTGGAAATGTCTTTCCAAGCCGGTTTCCGGGTCTTCTACGATTCTGACCAGGGGGTAATCCAAGTCCTTGTCAATGCCGTAACACCTTTTCAGAATCAAAAGGAAAGACCGGATCTGTCTTGCCCTGGAAATTGTGTCTGTTTCCACCGGGAATCTTCCCCGGAGAGATCGGTCCTCATTGAGGCATAAGCGCTGAAACATAGGAGACACGATCACAGGACTGAGGTTGAAAGGAACCAGGGCTCCCACCAGTTCGCTATCCCAGAATGCGGTCGGGAAGACTGCGCTCATGAGAACACGAATCAGGTCTCGATGAGGTTCCAGTAACGATAAGTCCTCAATTGGCTCAAGAAGCTCCAGGGCTCCCGCCAGGCTCGTTTGGATCGCATCCAGAATTTGAGCCTTACAAGCATCGCAGCCAGCAGCACCCTGATTCCAATAGTCGATCAGCGGTTTCAAACTGAATACACAACGGTAAAGATGCTCGTTACCATAATTATCCATCGTGAACCTCCAGCGGGGGGCTATACAAAGTTCCTTGTGCCGCGGTTACTCTTCGCGTTTGTAATACAATTATACCGGTTTTAGATCGACTTGCCCATGGTTATGAGCCAGGGACAGATTAAAAGTGAACCGGGAGGCACAGTCGTAGTGATTCACCGCGGAGATCGCAGAGAACTCAGAGAAATCTGATCTTTTTTTGTTCGAGCAGTAGTGTATTCGGGTCAGTCACAATGCAGAACTTCGTCGACGAGGCTGAGTGTCGCAATGGCATATACGGACTTGTTTCACAGTTATTCGTCTCTCTGTTCTCGGCGCACTCTGCGGTGAATTCTTCTTTCCGGGTAAGGGGGCGTGCAGAGGCTTGAAAGGAGAAGAGCGGGGCCACAACCCTCTCGAAGAGCGTTGTACCCCGCTTTTGGGAGATTTGTTATAAGGTCGAGGCAATGACAATCCGCTGGATCTCGTTGGTCCCTTCGTAGATCTGCGTGATCTTCGCGTCGCGCATAAACCTCTCTACCGGGTACTCACTGATATAGCCGTAACCTCCGAGCACCTGGACTGCTTCCACAGTGGTCCACATTGCCACATCCGAACAGAACGCTTTTGACATGGATGAATGCCGGATAATCTCAGGCGGCACACGGGAGAGGTCTTTGGGCACATGGGCGTCCAAAAGGGCGCAAGTCTTGTGAAGCAGTTGCCGCGCGGCCGTGACTTTCATGGCCATGTCGGCCAGTTTGAAAGAGATACCTTGATGCGCCATGAGGGGTTTGCCGAAAGATTCCCGCTCCTTCGCGTAGCCGGTTGCGTACTCGAAAGCTCCGGCAGCAATCCCCAAAGCCTGAGCTGCAACAGACGGGCGGCTGAAATCGAGGGTTTTCATCATGATGTGAAAGCCGTCTCCTTCTTCGCCCAAACGATTCTCCACGGGGACCTCTACCTCGTCGAAAACCAACTCGCACGTATCGGAAGATCGGATACCAAGCTTGCTCTCTTTCTTACCCACCGTAAAGCCGGGCATTCCCTTCTCGAGGATAAAGACGCTCCCCCCTTTATAGGGCTTTACGTCCGGATTGGTGACCGCATACACGGTGTACGTATCGGCGACTCCTCCGTTGGTGATGAAGATCTTGTTGCCGTTAATAATATACTTGTCCCCTTTCCGAACGGCTCGGGTCCTGAGCGCGGCAACGTCGGAACCACCTCTGGCTTCGGTGAGCCCAAAGGCTGCGATCTTCTCGCCAGTTGACAGAGGTGTAAGGTACTTCTCCTTCTGCTCGTGATTGCCCGCGAGGATGATCGGGAGGCTTCCAAGCTCCTGACACGACGGAATGAGAGCCACGGATGCATCCACCTTGGCCAATTCTTCCACAGCGATACAGTGGGCTATCATGCCTGCGGCCATTCCCCCGTATTCACTCGGGAAGTCAATTCCCATGAGCCCGTTTTCTTTCATGACTTCGAGCATGTCCCAGGGGTACTCGCCCTTCTTGTCTCTCTCTTCAGCGCCTGGTGCCACTTTTTCCCTGG
>JBKQMK010000151.1:0-6527 GCA_052146735.1 Desulfomonilaceae bacterium
CCTGACTTTCGGCTATTGCCTGCTCGGCCCGGCGCGTCCTGTCCAGAGGACCTCCGGGTCCGATACCCACAACAATCAGCTTTCCTCGGCCAGAGCTACCGTGATGCCGTTGTAGCTTCTCTTTGGCAATACTAATCTTGTCCTCCTTCCCGCAAGCAGAGCGCACGGCTCTGCCACCGCGGGCAAATTTACTTTTTCATCCACGAAAGGAGAATGGTCGAATACTCGAACGGATCCTCTGATCTCTCCGGCGGATATGAATCTCAAAGGAACCCCGAGATCGCGAGCCGCAGCCAATAATCCCTCTTCGTCGGCCTTGAGGCTCGCAGAACTGAGGAGTCTAACTTGGGACAGATTCAAATCCGCTTCGTTCAGCGCGGCTTGAACTGCTGCCACTATTTTATCGGATTTAACCCCTCGGCGACACCCAATTCCCACAATTATCGTCTTCAGCGCCTCGGTGGTGGTGGATATCACCGGCTCCGCGGCAAGGATATTCCCGACCGCTATAGCCAGTTCGTTGGCCCCGCCTTCATGACCGCTAAGTAGGCTGATTGCCCATCTAGCACCCACATCTACAACTACCACCGCAGGGTCCTGGATTTTGTTTTTCAGATTAGGGGCCAAAGCCCGCACAACTACTCCGCATGGAGCAACATAAACTAGACCCTTATGCTTGTCGAAAATACGGCCGGTGAGTTCGACTATGCTGTCGAAGCGCTCAGCGTCCCATTTCCCTTCTACATTTTCATGAACGTACATGTTGGAATTCGGAAAAACGCGGCGTACGTTGTCAGCAAGCAAGGCCCCCTCTTTGGAAAGAGTCACCAGTCCGATGGTCATGCTTTCTTCCCGATCCGGTATCCATGGGAGAATGCAGGGTCGTATAGCTTGGACACGGGAATGTCTCGTGAGAGTGCGGGCCCTACAATAATCATCGCGGTCTTGTTGATCTCGGCCTCTCGGGTCTTCTCTGCAATATCAGCAAGGGTTCCTCGGAAGATCCGCTGGTCTGGCCAGGATGCACGATGCACCACGGCTATCGGGCATTGCGGCCCGTAGTGCACAGCCAGCTTTTCCGCCACCTCAGTCAGCTTGTGAGCAGACAGGAATATGCAGAGAGTCGCGTGAGCACGGGCCAGAATATCAAGCTCCTGCTCCGGCGGCATGGGGGTGCGTCCGGAAGTGCGCGTCAGGATGATAGTCTGAGCCACTTCAGGCGCAGTCAGTTCCACACGCAATGCCGCGGCGGCAGCCTGAAACGAACTTACACCCGGCACAACCTCATAGTCGATGCCCCATTCATCCAACAGGTTCGTCTGTTCTCGTGTGGCCCCATATATAGCTGGATCTCCTGAGTGGAGCCTTACTAGATCGATCTCTCTCCGGTGAGCATCCTGGAACAGCCTGCCGATCTCCTCGAGATCGAGACCCGCAGAGTCGTGCCTCTCAGCCCTATCAGGGAGCAAAGCCAGAACTTCATCGCTTATCAGGGAACCGGCGTAAATACAGATACGGCAATTCCGCAACAGGCGCTCGGCCTTTATTGTCATAAGCTCCGGATCGCCTGGACCTGCGCCTACGAAGTAGACTTTCATGAAGTTTTGCCGCCTTTCCCACGAACGAGTATGATCGACAAGTAACCGGCTTCCGAGTCTTCGCCCCTCATGTTGCGTAGGTCCGTTTCGATGCGTTGAGATTCCATGCCTGCATGGGAAACAAAGACTCCGTCCTCCATCGCGCCGACATCTTCGAGCAGATCAAGAATCTGATTCAGACGTTTGCCTATCTTCATCAGCACCACCGTGCCGCCCAGAGATATGGCTCGGCGCACGTCTTCCAATTCATCTGCGGTGGGAACGATGGTAACCGGGTCCTTGGCCTCTCCCACCGGGAACTCAGCTAGGCAGGCAGCCGCACTGAATGCTGTGATCCCCGGCACCGTGACTACCTTGACGTCGGGAATCTTCCGGCGAAGCGCTCGGAGCATGTAAATATAGGTAGAATATAGCAAAGCGTCACCAAGGGTGAGGAAACAGGCATCCGCGCCGGTTTCGAGGACCTCTGCAATAGCTTTCGCCGATTCTTCCCATCGTTTCTCAAGTTCCGACCGATCCGTCGTCATGGGGAAGAGAATCTCGTGAATCTCCGCTTGTGGATCAATATGCTTTCGCGCAATGCCGAGCGCCACACTCTCCGCGCCTTTGCGAGCCTTGGGAACAAACACGTGAGTGCAGCCTGCGAGAATAGTCGCACCCTTAATGGTGATGAGGTCGGGATCGCCGGGCCCGACTCCTATTCCGTAAAGCGTTCCTCGGTTCATAGAAGCACTTTTCCTTTGATGATAACGACAATGGTACTCGGCGCTGCATCCAACGTGGACAGATCAGCCGGATTAACTTCTTGGACCTGCTCGTCGTCCATTGTGAGGTTTTGGCAGACGAAAATGCGGCGGTCCGGCGGCCGATCTATTAAAAGATGATCCGCAATCCACTTGGTTGAGTCTTCGCGTCCGCAAAGAACCGCGACTTTGTCCGCATCCGCTATCTCGGCATAATTGACAGGATACTCCTTGTGGATACTTATTATGCGAGCGTCCGCCCAGTCAACTCCAATGCGTGCAAATGCCGTCTGAAGTGAGCTAACCCCAGGAATCACCCGGCACCGAGCGCGGCCGAAACGCTCCATTATCGGCTTTGCCAAACTGAACAGCCCCGGGTCTCCGGTGACCAACACAACGATTCGTTGACGATCTGCTCTCACGGCAATATGATCCAGCACGTCGCCAATTTCCGCGCTCACGACAATGCGCTCCGCAGGGTTGGACGGGAAAAGGTCCAGCAGTCTTTTTGCTCCGACCAGCACCTCCGCCTGTTCAATGACTCTCAGTGCCGCAGGGGTCAGGTAGTCCAACGAGCCGGGCCCGCAACCCACTATAGAAATAGATTGATCCTCTATTGCCATGCGGAGAGTTCTCCGTCTGATCCCAGCAACTCACTCCGGATGTTAACCAAAACAACTGCCGTCCGGCATCGCTTTTGAATTCTAACATCAATAGCCTTACGTATCTTGGCTGCCAATTCTGCCGCTAGCCGACCGCGATCGTCCTCGGGCAGCGTGCCGAAAAGCCCTTCCACTGTGGGAGACTCAGGTACTGCCCGACCGAGAAGGCCGTGTGCCAGTTCAGCAACCGCAGGCACAGCACTTGTCGATCGTGACGAATGGGTGTCCCATTGACCTTCGGGTAACTTTGCGAGCTTGCCTGGATGGCCCAGCACCAGCAATCGCTCGAAGTGGTATGCCGTCGCCTCATCAAGCATGAATCCCCACTCGTTGCTAACTTCAATCAGTTGCTCCGGGGAGAGGCGAAAATACCGGCGAGCCGCTTTTTCGCCGATGCGTCCGGGGACAAGGACCGGCGATTTGATACTGCATGCATCGGCCACACTTAGGGAGCACTTCAGAGCATCCCGCAATGCTGTTCCGCTAAAGGGACGAACGATACCGGAAGTTCCCAGAATCGAAAGGCCGCCTTCCACCCCAAGGCGCGGGTTGAAGGTCTTCGCCGCAAGCTCGTTTCCGCCGGGGATGGAAATGGTAACTCGTACCGGACGGTCTGTGACTTCACGGACTGCCTCCCGAATCATGCGTCTAGGAACAGGATTGATAGCGGGCTCTCCAGGGGGGATCGAAAGTCCCGGCTTTGTGACCGTGCCTACACCTGCCCCTGCGGCAACGGTCAAATCCTCGCCAGTGGCCCAAACAACCGACGCCACTACCGTGCAGCCATCCGTCACATCCGGATCGTCGCCCGCATCCTTGCGGACGGCTGCCTCAGCAGCATTGCCGTCTCCTTTGGTCCAGACCGTGGGCAGTCTCACACGTGTTCCGTCGGGGAGGCCAACTTCCACTTCCGCAGGTATCCAACAGCCGCACAAGACCATTGCAGCAGCTTTAGCCGCGGCTGCGGCACATGTTCCAGTTGTAAAGCCGGTTCGGCCGAAACTCATTGATGAACTACCTCAGGAGGCTTGACGATCATATCTTCAGGGATAAGCTCAAGCAAACGCATGCGAGCCTCTCCGATGGTCAAAGGCAAACCATTTATGGGAACGCCGTCGTGCTCCTTCATCTTGTGAAGCAGGGCCGCGATGTACGGGAGCCTGAGGCACGCGCGGTCGATCATCTCGTGATCGCAGAAGATTTCGTCTGACGGGCCTTCCTTGAGCACTCGCCCCCTCCCCAGCACGTAAATCCTGTCGGCAAAAAGAGGCAACAGGTCCACGGAATGGGTGGCAAGAATCACCGTGATACCCTGCTCACGATTCAGCCGGTTCAAAAGTCTCATTATGAGGGCTTCGCCCGCCGGGTCGAGTCCGGCAGTGGGTTCATCGAGAATCAGGATGGAAGGGCGCATTGCCAATACGCCCGCCATGGAAATTCGCTTCTGTTCCCCGAAGCTCAAGTGATGGATAGCGCGGCTGCGAAGCTCTGCTGCTGCGACCCATTCCAACGCCTCTGTGACTCTTTGCTGCACTTCCGGCTCGGCGAGGCCGAGATTCCGTGGACCATAAGCGACGTCTTCCTCAACGGTGGCAGCGAAGAGCTGATCCGTAGGATTCTGCAAGACCAGGCCGATGCGTTGGTATAAGTCTTGTCGAGAGAGTTTGCGTATATCCCGCCCTTCGATCCGGACGGAACCTTTCTGCGGGCTCAACAGGCCGACCAGGACTTTCACCAGAGTTGTCTTTCCCGAGCCGTTGGAAGCGAGCATGGCAACGAACTCGCCGGTCTCGGCCCAGAAGTCCACATCCTCGAGCGCGCGCGTTCCCTCCTGGTACGTGAAGGCCACTCCTGATGCCTGAACGGCTGGCGCTCGATTCACTTCGACCACCATTCCAGAATGAAGTAAACGGCAATTATCCCCGGAGAGACAACAAACATGGTCCGCCAATCCCGGGCCTTCAGTGCTGCCAACGGTCCTATTGGCAAGCGTCCCTGGTAACCCCGTAGGGTCATTGCCTCGTAGGTCCTCATTGCCTGATCCATGGAACGAGCGACAACGGTCCCTGCCAGCACCCCTGCCGATGACAACGAACGCCCCAGGGTTGAATACCCAAGACGCACCTTCTGGGCTGAAGCTATATCAGCAGTCTGTTCCAACAGCACAAACGTGTATCGGTAGACAAGCAGGGCGATCTCGACCCATCCTTCGGGGACATGGAACCACCGCAGCCCGGCAAAAATACGATATGCCGGGGTCACGGAACTTAGCAGCAACATCACGCTGACGGCTCCGAGGACACGCGAGCCCAGGAGCACGCCCCGCATCAGGCCTTCCTCCGTCGCGACCAGCTTCCATCCTACGAGGGAGAATGATGCAACCGGAGTGGCCCCCGTGAGAAAAGCCTGTAAGACCACGAGGACCAGCACGATTCCCATCGGCATCACAAGCCTTAAAAGGACCAGCTTCACCGGCATCCTCAGCCACAACATCCCCGCAGTACATGATACGAACACAAGAAGCGGAAACAAAGCCTGTTTTGAAAGGACAACAGCAACGATCAATGTGAAAGCGATCACCATTTTCGGGCGGGGGTCCATCCGCGTCAGCGCGTTGTCCCGGCAGGCAAAAAAGTCTGAGAAGAGTTCAAGCATTTGACGGATTCTTTACCCAGCTCGGCTGAGGTGTGAAGAGGTCCCGATAGTAGTAGCCCGCGACAAATCCTCCCACAGCACCTGCAATGAGGAAAAAGAAGAGCTGGATGTCTCCCTCGCCAAAGTTCAAGAAGGGCTCACGAGCAGGCCGGCCGGCATTTTCAGCGAACTTCTGCACCACAGCTTCGTCAACCCCGGGCCATTTGTTGTCTGTGTCGGCCAGGCAGACGAGAGCCGTTAGGACCAGGGCAAATAGAAGCCCTGTGATGATGATAACTTTCTTCATAGTGCACCTCCCTTGGCAAGCATTCCAACGAATTCGGGGCGTCGGTTATGGACCAGGCGATACGCGCCGGCAGTAATGAACCCTTCCAGTATCCCCAAAGGAACCTGCGTAGGGACAAACGCCAGGAGTATGGTCAGAAACATACTGGCCACTGAACCGTCTCCGTGCAGAGCCGTAGCCAGGGAAAAGGATGTTCCCGCGTACACCACCCAATCCGACAGCAAGCCGGCCATGAAAGCGGCCACCACCCACGGAGCACCCAATCGCCTGGCCAAAACAAAGACCCCGTATCCTGTAAATGCTCCCATCACCCCCATCGAGAAGATGTTCGCACCCAGGGTCGTGAGCCCTCCATGGGCAAGAAACAGCGCTTGGAGCACAAGAGCAATACTCGCCACAACAACTGTCAAACTAGGCCCGATAAGAATCGCCGCCATGCCGGTACCGCAGGGATGGGAGCACGTTCCTGCCGTGGGAACAGGAATTGGCATGCACGAAATCACAAAGACTGCGGCTCCCACGAGGCCTACCATGGCCTTTAGGTGTGGCTCTTCCTTGCTCCGAATCCGGAGATTGCGGAGTC
>JBKQMK010000152.1:0-6316 GCA_052146735.1 Desulfomonilaceae bacterium
GGGAAAAGATGGCGGTATTCCAAGAAACTTCTCCTTCAATGGATCGAGAAGGAATCAACTAGGGGATTGGATCTCTTTTCATCGCCTGTGACGGCTTCGTCACCAACTCTCCAAGCGGCAAAGAAGAACACTCCTAAGAGAAGAGAATTCCCCACAGATCTCAGTCCGGAGGGTCTGGAAAAGGCTACCAGAGAACTCCTCTCTCGCAATGAAAACCTATTGACGGTCAGGCACAAGAAATAGCAAAGAAAGGAGGTCATTGTCTTGGCTCTGCGATGGAGATACAAAAATTGGTACATCAGGCTATGGCATGGGGGCCGGGAACATCTTCTTGCTACCGGGTTAACCTCAAAACAGGAGGCCAAAAGGATCGAGAATTCGGTCCGGAAGGCACTCAAGACGCGCAACTTTGGACATCTGGACGATCTGGAGCGCAAGTTGTGCCAACAGGTCTATGCTCTCGAGGGTGCAATCCAGCTCCCCGTCCTTCAGGCGGTCTCTCCGGACTTGGCTTCTGAAGACGGTAATGTCATTGATAAAGACGAACTCACGTTGTGGGACGGGTACGGCCTCATGCTGAATTCCCCCGCGATAAAGGCGAATTCAAACAGCGACCGCCACGAAGACATCTTTATTCGCCACGTGATTCCTTACTTTCGTCCTGAACGGCTCATCAAGGACATTTGGGTTCCGGAAATCGAGGAATTCTTGGCCAATGTCAGCGCCAAAGGTTACGCCGGTTCGACGGTTAACAAGTGCAAGGCCGCTTTGTCGATAATGTTTCGAGAACTCCTTAAACACCGGGCCGTGGACAGCAGTCCTGTTTCGTTGGTAGGACGAGTGTCAGAAAAAGATGGCGAGAGAGACGTATACGTCAGCTATGCCGATTTTACGGCGATCGTCAAACGTTGCCCCCAGTGGTTGCAACCCATTTTGTGGTTCTTGTATATGAGTGGTGCGCGGGCAAATGAGGCGCTGGCTTTGACGCCGCGTCACGTTAATCTCAAAGCCAGGATCATTCAGCTCCGCGATCATGAAACGAAGAATCGCAGGCCAAAGAGGATTCCCATTCACAAAAAATTGCTGCCGATACTGGCGCCCCTAATCGAAGGGAAGCCGCTGGATGCTCCCTTGTTCGTGAGCAACAGAGGCCTCACGGCACGTATTGATTCCACCAGGAAACCCTGGAACAAGGCCATTGATGAGGCAATTGCAGAACTCGGCCTCGACCCTGATCTGAAGCACGTGACGGTCAAGGATATTCGGCATTGCGCGGCCACGAATATGGAGCGCAGTGGCGTGCCGGGGGACCGGAGGGAGGCAATTTTGGGACATTCTACAAAAGGAAAGAGCACTCAAGCCCGATACATATCCATCGGCAACAAGGAATTGCTGAAGGCCATCAATATGACCACCTTTGATCACGGGAAGACCGAGATTTACATCACAAGGCTGGCTCTTGCCAGGAAAAAGAAAAACCCGGCAGTTGCATCTACCGGGTTCAATTCTGGAAGCCGACCGGGTCGCAATTCCTAAGACCGCCCCGGTTCTGCTGCGAATACCACAATAACATGGCAAAGTGCTACTGCTCTTTTCCCTGTTATTTCAGTTACTTCATTGTGGCGGGAGCGACGAGACTCGAACTCGCGACCTCCGGCGTGACAGGCCTTTTTGTGGCCTCGTCATTACAGTATGTTACACAAAACCCAGTGTGATATCGCGGCATATGACGGCATATTGAACCTTTTGAAGGCCTATTCTTCAGAAAAACGGGGGCAATTGCCCTCGTCCCTCATTTCGTTCTATTCGTCTTTTCGTTGCTCCGCGCTATTCTAGGGTTCTTCCTAGATATATTGTCCATATCTTGACCTAATCCGCTATCAGACGGGCCCATTCCTTTTCAGGTGCCCAAACTGATTTTTAACGGCAAGTAAACTGCTGCGATTCCCACCTCGTGGAGAGACCGGGGGCTTTTCTGCTTAGTCTTGACGCTTATGCCAGGGTAGCAGGGTCTTTTGCGGTCGTTTGTCATGTACCAGTTCGCTGTCAAACAATGAATAATTCGCTGAATCAAACACGGATCTGACAAAGCCTGGATTCGTGGCACCCCTGGCCCGATGTTGATCGGATGTTGGATGCCACTGACCTGGACACCAGGGCCGGTGCTGACTTTGCTACTAACCGATTCTCAATGTTTGTGAGCGAACTTGTATTACGGCATCGAAAGCTCCGTACGTCGCAATGCGTGCTCAAGCAGAGCCATGTTTTTACCGGTGGCGGTGAGGAACCAGCCGTCTATCTGAAATCCAAGCCACCCTACGTGAGCAACAGAGTCCACACCAAAACGCGGCGGATCGACCCGGATAGCATCCCGTGAGAACCTCCAGAGCTTGTCGGAGTCCTTTACCAGCGCATCATTATGTGAAATGGCCTCGTGTCTTGAATCGTGCTCCAGGATGATTTCGACGATCTGATCCACAAGCGCAGGGTCGTACCCGGCCTGTTGGAGCAGCTCCCTAGCAATTTTAGCACCCCCCACTTCGTGAATCCTGTTGATTTCAAGATCATTTCGGCCCGGGCCGAATGCTTTAAGTTGAAGCTCTTCCGGGACGATTTTCCAACCGACATCATGGAGCAGAACGGCGGGAATCACGATTTTCTCGTTCCCTCCTTCCGCCTCAAGGAGTTTCAATGCAAACGAGTACGCTATACGGGTGTGCAGGTCATTGTCCCTCGTATCTAGACAGGGTCCAGCCAGCCTGTAGATCTTCCCGTAGATCCCTTCCATAGACGCCTCCTGAAAAATTCTGATCTCTCCGAGGCGATGTGCGCCAAAAACACGAGCCGGCCAATCATCCCTGTCTTGTGGTGCCGGGGAAGACGAACGTCAGTACCCCGTCGCCCAAACGACTCGAAAGCCTCTACCCCGCGGCCGGGTTCTCTTCCCATAAACCCAAACGGTTCCCTTGAGGGTCCAGGAGTACAGCAAACCAGCCTGCGCCTGGCACGGGCTTCTTGGGCACTACGATCTTCGCGCCCAGTCGTTCGGCTTTCTGCAGTGAATCTTCTATCGCCTCAACTTTCACGTAGTTCACAGGCGCGTGGGTCGGATCCTGGCGCGCGGTCATCCCTCCTTTGGGTGTGTCCTGACCCATATTTATCTTGTAGTATCTGAAACCGCCGGGCACCTTCTCGAACGTCCAGTTGAAGAGTTTGTTGTAGAAATCCTGCAAGGGTTCAAAATCGTCCGCCGGTAATTCAAAAAAGCATACAGTATTAATCATGATCTGCTCCTTTCAAGTAGATTTGCCGCTGCCTCTTCCAAGTTTGAGTGAGCAAGAGGGGCAAAGAAAATTGCGGAAACCTCTGAGTATCTCGGATTCCGCATCCTGATTGACTGTCTTAGCGACCCGTTACATGGCGTAAGGCATGCCGTTCCCGCCGTCGGAGGCAGCCTCCATTATCTTATACCCCTCATCTTCCAGGGCCTTGAAAACCGGCGCCGGATCGGCCGCTTCCAAACGGAGGACGACCCTGACCTTGTCCGATCCGGCCTCAGGGACAGTGAAAATGGAACGGGCCTTTGCACCGGTCCCCTCGACCGTCGACAAAATCTTCGTCAGGGTCCCTCTTTCCAGGGCGACGTTCGTCAGTGTGATCCGTGTGCGATCTTCTTCGGCTTCCAGGATTTTGAAAAGCGTTACGAATATTTCGCGGTCCGACACAACGCCCACCACCTTGTCCCCGTCCATGACCGGGAAACTGCTCATTCTCAGTTCCTTGCCCTTGATGAGAATCTTCTCCACCGTGTCGTCTACAGAGACGGTAACGGGCATTCGGACCATTAGGTCTTTGACTTTAAGCTTGTTGCAGAAATAGTTCATCTCGCATAGATCGCCACTTCCGCTCACGCACAAAGCAGCCTCGCTGAGATCCCTGCGATGGAGCACCCCTCGCAGCCGGCCGTTGTCCACCACCGGAAGAATCTTCAGATTGTGTTCCCGGATCAGCAAGAGAGCGTCGGTGGCCAGCGCGTCACTGGATATGGACTCCTGCGCGGGCAACATCCAATTTCTTACATACATGATCGCCTCCATTGATTCGGGATGGATGACCCGAATAATTCTCAACCAGTTAGCAATCTACCCTCGGAAGGGTCGAGGAACTGGTGGTTCCCACCGACCGAGGGAAGATCTCCATGTAGCTCTTCGCCCCGGCCCCGTGGCCCTTACGGTCTAGTCCATAATAGCTTCTTTGTGGGGCGCTCGCGTGCGCCCGACATTCACAAATGTCTCGACGGCGCGGAGTCCCTGGGACATGAATTGCCCTATCATAACATCCGCATATCGAATCGTTCGCATGAGCTTACCCCACGCCACCCAACTCGTGGAAATTCCAAGAGAAGGGCTTTTTCATGTAGTTTGGTCCGGTGGCGGGGTGCCCGGAGGAGTCGGTATTGTCAATGGCCATCTCAACCAGAAGGCATTGTGCAGAATGAGGGCTGGACCAACAATACAGAGGTTAAGATAGATAATGAGGATATTTACGTCTGCCGGTAATTTTGCTGTCGCTATCCTATCGGCCGCAGGGCCAAGAATCACCCTCAGCACGATAATCCAGACGACGATTATGATGCACTCGACAATAAATGCCGAAATTGCTCTTTTGAAAAGGGTGTATTTCGTGACTCCCCAGAACTGGAGATGCCAGCCATAGACCAAAGACCAGAAGATGATGGATGAGGCCACAGCTGCAAAAGAAAATGTGGGACTAACGCCCACGGCCAAACTCCCCTGCCAGAAGATGTAACCCAAGACATGAGCAAGTATAGTCTGACCGATTGCCGCACCAGGGTGTCCCCATGAACGGAAGGGCCAACCCTGTGTGGTGAAAACAGGACTGAATACGAAGAACCATGCAATGCACCAGACCAGGTATCCGGTTAGCCAGTCGACATTGAAAGGACCCTTGTGATTCATGGGAGTATTGGCAAAAGGCGTTCCATCCAGATTCGTCAGGAGGTTCCAGATCAAGATGGAGAGACCCATGATAATTACGAATCCCGCGGCCATCGTTCCCCATGGATGGATGCGCCCCTTAAAGGGCCAGCCGTTCCAGTTGACCCCATAGAGTAACGTGAGCCAAAATGCAATCACGCCGAACCATAGATACATTGGCCCAACGGGCCAGCCGGGATAGACAAACCTCATGAAGAGCAAAAGGCCGAACGTAAAAAAAGCCCAGATAATGGTCATCCCTATTCCGGCCACGTAGCGCGGCTTGTCGGGGGTCCACCATTTGCCTCCCGGCGGAGCCATAGGAAAATTGTCTCCGAGTAACACGAGATGCCCAAGTGCGACGAGCATCAGTAGTGTGGCTGGTATGATTTTCAAGACGATGAGGTCTGGAGAGATCGAGTAGACGAAGACGAGGACCCCAACAACCACAAAAGTGATAAACTGAATAAGCCCGGCAGCCGGTCCGGTCGGTCCGATCCCACTTTTTTGGGTTTCCATGATGCACTTCCCCCTTCCTTGTGCTGTGGCCGCGCTCTTTTCGAGGAGAGGCGACAGTTGGAAAGGCCTCTGTTGCAGGTCTTTAGCGGAGAATTCCCTCCATATTATTCGCTCCGCGATATGAAAGGATGCTCCGGAGCCTTAAAAATAGGACTTCAGAATGTTGAGCATCCTATGTTCCGGCGCCTTGGGAATCGCATCCGAATTATCCTAATCAGCCCTCAGTACTGCTGTCACCTTGTTGCCAGTCACTTCCCGAACGGTCAGGACCTTCAATGCCATGCCGCCGGTCTCGCCAACGATCCTAAAGGATGGCGAGAGGGTTCCCTTCACAAGGGCCTAATCACCAAGAGGGATCGGAGCTCTTTGCCTACCCGCTTCGAGTAGCGGGCTTGGGAAATATTTCGAGGCATGCCTTGATGACCTCGTTGGCGAACGCCTCATCTTCCAAATTTGCGTCAACCTCCCTTGTGCTCAGAGTAGGGCCGACCCTTTCCTTCAATATCCTGAGGAATATTCGGTCTTGTTCTTCGTCGAACATGTGGCTTGAGGGCGGATCCGCAGCAGACCACCCCTTCCCCGGGAAGAGGAGTATCACCGGGCCAGCAGCGTTCTGGAGTTTTTCGGCAAAAACGTGAGCGATCTGCTCCATCTCTCCGTCGGAAACCCGCAGAAATGTGCGGAGCTCGTCCAGATCGAACTTCCTGCGTTGATGATGCTCGGGCTTATAATGAGACTTCCGCGGGCTGGTGAGGTTTACTCCGCCGGGGGCGATGACTTGAGGAATTCCGAGCTTCCCG
>JBKQMK010000153.1:0-14686 GCA_052146735.1 Desulfomonilaceae bacterium
TCATCCGGTAGTGAGCCCCCATCTGCCAATTTCCAAAAAACATGTCCTCAAAAACCACAGGCAACCAAAGACTGCTCACAGTGGCTCTTCATCCAGAGTAGTCAGTCATTGAACGGTCACTACTGCATTTTTTCCCTTTGTAGTAACAGAATATCTTGTCCGCATACGCGCTGTTTTCTACCTTGGCGACTTCATCCAATCTAACCGGTTGACCTTCCAGATAGGAAACTATGATCGGCTCATAGGCCTTGGCATCCATGAGTTGCCCGGACGCCTTAAGCGTACGTGTCTCGTCTTTCCCATCCAGCGTGCCCAGAGGTAGGTTCACATTTTGTGAAACTATGGCGTTCCTTACTTCATTGATGCCGATCTGTTTGGCCGCAAGAAGGTCAGGATTTATATATACTCGTACAGTGAATTTCTGCTGGCTGTAGTTTAGCACTTGTGCCACACCGGGAATTGTTGCCAGAGAATTAGATACAAATGTTTCAGCGTATTCATTAACTTTATAGAGCGGCATGGCTTCTGAGTGCATGACCAGGTAGTAAATCGGCCGCTCCGCCGGGTTTATTTTCGAGAATGTGGGAGGGCTGGGCATATCGGGAGGCAGAACTCCACTCGCCTTGGTAATAGCTGCCTGAACGTCCATAGTAGCAGCATCAATCTTGCGGGAAAGATCGAACTGAAGATTGATGGTCGTCGTCCCCTGGCTACTGGTCGAATTCATCGTCCTGAGGCCCTCGATGGACGAGAATTGCTTTTCCAGGGGGGTGGCGACAGAGGACGCCATGGTCTCCGGGTCCGCCCCGGGCAAAGAAGCGGTCACCGATAGCGTGGGGAAATCAACCTGCGGTAAAGCCGCAACAGGCAAGCTCACGTATCCCAGGACGCCGAAGAAGATCATAGCCACCATAATGGTGGTCGTCAGGACAGGTCGCCGTATGAATAATTCCGTGGCATTCATGGCTTGTCCGACTCGCTCTTTCCGTTTGTCTTGCCGCCGCTTCGCAGATCCTTCTCAGGAGGCATTTTACTTTTCATCTGTTCCATTTGTGCCCTGGTCACAATCTTGGCGCCGGGGGACAAGGTGAGCTGTCCGTCCGTGACTACTGTTTCCCCCTCTTTCAAACCATCGGAAACTACCTCCATCTCTTCACTTCTCCGGCTGACCTTGACCGGCCTGATCGCCACAGTCTGATCTTGCGCGACGACCCACACGTACTGGCCTTCGGGTCCGTCGCTGACAGCTCTGATCGGCACCAGAACCGCATTGCGGGTGACAGTCAGCTTCAAACGGAGCTGGACAAACTGGCCGGGCCAAAGCCTTGATTCTGAATTGGGAAAGGTGCCTTCAAGCACAATCATACCCGTCTTCAGGTTGATCGTATTGTCGATCATGGTCAGGTGGCCTGTCTCCGGCTTGTCGCTCCCCAGAACAAGTGCCTGGACCTCCAGGGGTTCGGAAGAAGAGTGCTTTCTAAGCTCGTCTAAAAACCTTCCCGGTATCGAAAACTTGACTTTGATGGGGCGTATTTGCTTTATGGTGACCAGCTTATCCTGGTTGGCGTTTACGATATTGAAATTATCTATGTATATTTCGCCTGATTCACCATCCAGAGGGGACTGAATGAAACAATAACCGAGATTAAGCTGGGCGCTCTCAAGTTCCGCCTGGTTCAGTTCCGCCTGGTGGAGTTTTGAATTCATGTCCACTTCTTTGGTCTCAAGTTGCTCCTGGCTCACGGCCTTTTCAGCGTGGAGCGCTTTGAACCGTAAGAAGTCTCTCTTAGCTTGTTCATACTGGACTTTGGACTGTCTGAGCCTTGCTTCGGACTCTTTCACTTTTGATTCGAATGGAGCGGGGTCGACGGTAAAGAGTTGCTGTCCGGTGGTAAGAAAGTCGCCTTCCTTGAAAAAAGTTTTGATCAGCTCTCCTGTTACACGGGATTTCACATCCACAGTGTTGTAGGCCATCACATTTCCAATAGCATCGAGGAAAAGCGGTGTGTCCTTCTGAATTACCTGGGCCACGTCTACTGGAACCGGAGGGCGTGCCTTCATACCGTCCCCCTTTGTTCCGCTGCATGAAATCAAGACAAGGGAGAATATGCATGGCAGTACCATCCAATTTGAGAAGCGCGGTAAGTACTTGTCCGAAAGATTGAGCTTATCTTTCATGCTGCTTACTCTGTGAGAAATAGGATGATCAGAGGAAGGCGGCGTCCCTTCTGCCGTTCGGACAGCGCCGGCGGGGAGTTTACCACAGACTGCCGATGCGGCACACCATCATTTGTAGAAAGTTTTCCAAGGGTCGTTTACCGGCAAGATTCAATCGCGGCCGGCCATTAAGGACGAAGGTGATGGAAGGAAAAGACGGGAAATTGTGGAAGAAGTGGAGGCGAGAGCACGATATGGTAAGCTGTCCGTCTCTCGCCTCCCTGCCTGAGCAAAGGTCAATATATTATGATTGTCTTGGGCCGACATATCCATCGCCATCCGTTCCACCAGCATCGGGGATACGGGCGGGAGGCGTAATACCCGTACCTGTAGTATGGTCCCCGCCAGTAGGCTCGGGACCCGTAACGCCAACGTGTCCAATGCACAGTGGTTACCGAGGCTTGAAGCGCTGGCTTTTCGGGGGAGACCACATTGTCAGCGTACTCTGTTGCCGAAGATTGGTCGTAGGAGGTATTTGCTACCGTTGGCTGGCCATAACTTGAGCCGGCGAAGCTGACCGCCAGGGCCAATGACACCAGGCCGACCACAACGAATACTTTACCACATCTCATCTCAGCCCTCCTCTCACGTTGCATTCCGCTTGCGGCAAGGCTGGCAGTCCAGCCTTCACGTTAATTCGACGCCCGTTGGGACAGGATGTTAAATCAGGATGAGAGGTGATTCTTCAGATAAAGATGGTTACGTGGACTTGCCGCGGATCTTGCTGTCGGGAACAAAGGCGTAGAGCAGACAGACTACTGCCAATGCCACTGCCCCCACGTACCAGAGGGACCAGAAGCCAGCCGGCCCCACAACGGTCGCCGGGTCGTCTCCAATCCACAAGCCCAACACTTGTGTGATAATGCCTGCTCCAAGCACGGTGAACAGGTTCACTGAGGTTATGGCTTGAGCAATCATGGATGAAGGGAGCAGCTCTTTTATGTGGGCGTACATGATCTGACCCGGCGCGGCAACAAACCCAAGCCAGAAGAATATGAACATGATATAGGGGAGTGAGGTGGAGGGTGTCAGCCATAGGACCGAAATTGTGAGGAACAAGAAGGCGACCAAGCTTCCCAATATTATCCGTTTACGCGAATGCAGCACACTGTCACTTAGGAAGCCGCTCAGGGGGAGCCCCAACATGTAGCCCACCGCCATGGACAGAAGCACATTACTGGAATCAATCTCTCCCATACCCATTCCGTAAACCAAAAAGGGTGCTGCCCAGAGTCCTTGCAGGGCCGCAAGATAGCCGTAACGAACAAAGCTGCTCAAACTGATCGCCCAATAACTGTAAGTACTAAACACGTGTACCAACCCGCTGGTGAGCGAGGGCGATCTCCAAGAGACCGTTGCCGTTCCTGAAGGGTGGTTTCTGATAACCAGCAGGAGCGTCCCGACTATCACCGTGTTCACAGCCGCGAATATGAAGAAACTTCCTCTCCAGCCTATCCATAGACTCATAAGCGCCAGCGGGGTTGCCGCCAAAAGGTTCCCCAATGCCCCTATCGAGACTGCCACACCGCTGAGAAAGGCAAAACGGTTCACAGGAAACCAGACGGCCAGCAAAGCGAGCAAAACCATCAGATTGCCGCTCATCCCTATCCCCAACAGAATTCTGCCCATCAACAAGTGAAGAAAGGTCTGGCCCGTGGCGAAGATTACAGTGCCCGAGATTGCCGCACAGGCAAGAAAAGCCAGGGTGATTCGTGAGCCCACACGGTCCAGGGCCACCCCGATGGGTATCTGGCTGACCGCAAACGCATAAAAGAACACGGCAGAAAGGTCACTCAACTGGCCGCTGCTAAGTCCCAGGTCGCCGGCCAGCGCAGGGCTTATGACCGCGGTTGAAACACGATAGAACATGGAAAGGAGAAAATTCAGGCTCCCGATGACAAAGATCGCCCAACGTCTCCAGCTACCGGGTGCGGGATCAACAAAGTATTCTGTGGGGCGATTCCTGTCGCTCGAAATGGTAGAAGTTCCGGATGGGGGCATTGATCTATTATAGCGTCAACCCTATCTTACGGCGAGAACAAGAGTGCGAGTCCAGTCCGCGAGCCCACAGCATTTCCCTTCATTGTCGAGTTCTGCCTGTCAATGCAAAAAGAAAGGCTCCACCTCCCAGGCCTATCTCATGATCCACATCTGCTTTTGAAGGACTATTAAAATAGCTCCCTCCTGTTTTTATGATCGAGGACCCGGCGAAGATCTCTGCATTTCGCCTCATTTTAGCGATTGTCGCCGAGTTCACTCGTAAGGGCTTGTCGATTCCATATCTTTCGACGAATCTCACTCTCTTGTCGGAGGTCGCAGGGAGTATGTCCACACACGGGGCATTCTGGATCGAGGCAGGGATCCAGATGAATTAGTAGGTCCGACGTACCGCCGAAATGCCCGCTGAAGACTTCTTCCAGTTCTTTCACCTCCCGATGGCCTTGTTCTAAAGGTAGATCTCTTGGGAGAATCAAGTGGAAGTCCACGTGGACCAGCCTTCCGGATCTCCAAGCCCTCAGGCGGTGAACATCAATCCACAAATCCTTCCTGTGGCGAGCGAGAAGACCGCAAATCTCGTCCAACAGTTCAGGATCGGATGCATGCATGAGGCCGCCAACGCCTTGCCGAACAAGGCCGGTCCCCCAGAAGACGATATTGGCCCCTGCGATGCACGCAATCATTCCATCGAACCGGAACCAACCGGTGAAATACACAACTGCCAAACCTACTAAGACTGCGCCGGAGGTGAAGACATCCGTCAGCAAATGTTTCCCGTCCGCTTCCAGGACAAGTGACTTTGTGCGTCTGCCGGCTCGAAGCAAGGTCAACCCAAGCACCAGATTGCCGAGACCGGCGGCCAGAAGGAAAGAGAGCCCTCTTTCCAGATTAGGAAGGTCCTGGGGACTAAGAATCTGCTTCATTCCTTCAAAAAATATTCCCCCCGCGGCTATTATAATCAGGGCTCCTTCGAATCCTGCTGAAAAAAATTCGATCTTGCCGTGCCCATACGGATGGCTTTCATCCGCGGGTTTCGCCGAAATCCAAATGCTACCCAGTCCAAAACCGCTGGCAACAACGTTGATTATAGATTCGAGAGCATCCGATAGAATTGCCGAAGAGCCTGTAATCCAGAAGCCGTAAAACTTCAAACACATCAGCCCAACGCCCACAAGAAAAGCGGCCGACATAACCTTGAAATTAGCCCTGAATTCTTCCTGTTGTGACAAGCTCGGGCCAGCTTCAAATCTATTACCATCCTTGTCGCAGGCCGTGAAAGGGCTGTTTTCCACTGTGCCTCCTCCTCATGATCGTGGCATTATATAATTACTAACGTATGCTGATCAGGTTGCCGGATGCCGCGGCCAAATCCGGAGCAACCCTGCTATAACATGATACGTCATCGTAAAGGTCAGGTGATCGGTTTGTCATCTCTTTTTTGCTTCGACGCATCGTTTGGCGGACTGCCCATCTCAGCGCAATAGACACGACGATTGCAGAAGAATCCCGGAGAGTCCGTTGACATCGCTATTGCAAGTTGGTACATTCGCTCCGCAATTGAATGTGATCTGTGAAGGGAACGACTTGACTTCGACGAGAAAATGGCACTGATTTTGGAGCCCTTAATGCCTGCATATGGCTTTCTGTCTCAACAAAGGAGCGGAAGGCATGGAATCACTTAGTGAACTGATCTCTTTGGTGTCGATTATCTGTGGCGGTGAATTCGACCTACAGGGGTTTTTATACTGGAAGGAGTTGTCTTTTCTAACTCTTCTCAGCCTGTTCGGGCCGCTTAATTACTGCACGCTTAGTTTCCATCGGTTGACTGTGCCAAACGCCTTTGGGCTACTTTGCGGCGGGGGTCTCCACGTAGCTGCGAAGGACCGACTTTTGGCAACGGCAACCGCCTTTAAGGCCAATAGAGTCTCCTACGGAAGCGGCCGCCCTTTCGTGTTTCCGCGAGATCTTTCTGCCCGCAAGAACTTTTGAGGTCTCCCTCCATTTCGTGTCAAAAATCGACGAACAATCGACACGTTCAATCAACGGTGTGCTTCCCACAATTAGGAGGAGGCTAATGATACCAGGCCCAACAGAACTGATCCTGATACTACTTATTGTCGTCATGCTCTTCGGAGCCAAGAAAATTCCCGAGATTATGAGCGGCCTCGGAAAAGGGATCAAGACCTTCAAGAAGGCAATGGAAGAGGAAGATGATTCAGAGATTCGCCCACCCTCCCCTACCGAACCACCGCCGGCTCCGACCACTTCCCAGCAAGGAAGCGACAGCGCAAGTGTATCTAAAGAAAAGATCGAACCCAAATAGTCTTACGCCTGTGCATTACAAGCCCGTACGGAGAAAGCTTAAATGGCGCGTGAAGAGAGAAAAAAATTGCGCATTGCACTCCTGATGGATTCGTTCAGTCAGCCCCGATGGGTTGGCAGAATCATTGAAGACATCCGGAAGTCGTATTTCGCGGAAATTGTTCTGATCGTAAAAAAGAACGCATTCACTGCCCATTCCCGGCGTATTTTCCGAAAGTGGTCGGACAGCGGCGATGCCTTGCTCTGGCGTGTCTGCTCGAAACTGGATGATCTCGCCGTGTCACCCTATCCGGACCCGTTTGAACCGATTGATATGGGGCTGATGGCTGATGATTGGCCTATGCTCGCAGTCCAGCCGTTCCGTAACGGCCTGGAAGATTGCCTCAATGATGAAGACATATTGAAAATCGTCTCCTATGACATAGATGTGGCGCTCGATTTCGGCAAACGGAGAATGGGAGGGGCCGCAACACGCAGCGCGAGACACGGCATTTGGTCCGCCGGAACCTCTATCAATGCAGTCCGTCGCGGTGGTCCGCCGGGATTCTGGGAAGTCATGGGAGGGGAAGCTGCTACGGAGTTTACGTTGCGCATTGCGACAGGTGATCAGAATCTCGAAAAAATTCCTTATCGATCGTATACGTCCACCGACCTCTTCTCGGTCAAGGGGACACAAAGCAAGTTATATTGGAAATCTGCGACTGCCGTAGTACGCAAGCTTCGTGAATTATTTGAGCAGGGGCCCGCGTCTTTAGATCATGAGAGTTCTTCTTCAGGTCTTCAACCCTCCAACGGTCGACGATATTCGGACCCAACCAATGCTCAGATGCTGACATTCCTCTTCAAGATCGGCAGGAGGAGGTTGGAAAGAAAGCTGCTAGATTCGACGCGCGTGGAACGATGGTATCTAGCGTACAAATTGGGAGACCCGGTATATCCTGGCCTGAAGTTTGAAGACCTCAACTACATGGAACCCCCTGGAGACCGATTTTGGGCTGACCCTTTCCCTGTGCAGGTACATGGCAAGTACCACATTTTTATGGAAGAATTCGTGTACGATGCAAAGAAAGCCCACATCTCGGTGATAGAAATGAACCTTGACGGGACGTGGAAGCAGCCTGTGAAAGTGCTGGAGAGAGATTATCACCTCTCCTATCCTTTTCTGTTCGAATGGCATGAGCAATTGTACATGGTGCCGGAAACCAAGCGTAACAAGACGATAGAGCTGTATCGCTGTGTGGAATTCCCACTGAAATGGGAATTTGAGAGAGTTATTATTGACAATGTACAGGCCGTAGATGCCACCTTGCATGAGGTTGACGGAATGTGGTGGCTCTTCTGCAACATCGGAGGCCAGGATTTTTCGTCGAACGATGAGTTGCACGTATTCTATGCGAAGACGCCTCTCGGTCCCTGGACGCCACACAGGCTAAACCCGGTGAAATCGGATGTTAGGTCTGCAAGACCTGCTGGCAGACTTTTTTACCAGGATGGGGATCTGTACCGGCCGTCGCAGGATTGTTCCGTCAGAATGGGCGGGGCAATAGTGATGAATCGTATCACAAGATTGACTCCGGACGATTTCAGGGAGGAAGGCGTGGCCCGTATTGACCCGACGTGGAGGAAGGGAATGATCGGCACCCACACGATTAATGCCGTCGGAGCATTGACTGTTCTCGACTGTTTCACTTACGGCCGGAAGTATCTTTCATAGATCATAATCGAAATGTTTTTCATAACTGAAACCCTCTCAGCGGGCAACTCTGACGATACCGGATCTGCCTCCATGAGATTCACTTGGATGGATGGCGCAATATTGGCGGCATTCGTCCTGTTTGCAGTCGGGTACTTTCTCGGCCGGTGGAAGGGCATGTACCCCTTTGTCTTTCTCGGAAGCGACGCGGGAATTGTGTCGAGCTTTGTGGCTGCGTACGAGCATCCTGCTCTCTTTAGAATGGACCCTCTTCTAAGTGACTTTACCAATTTCAGATATTACTTGGCACTCCATCCCATGTTGATTTTCGCATTGAACAAGGTAATCGGCGATTATGGCATGGCATACATTTCCCTGTTGCCTCTAACTGTTTTCCTACAATGTTCCGGATTCTACCTCCTGGGGATAGTCCTTTTCCACAATAGATACTGGGCGTTCTTGCTCAGTATAATGACACTCTGCGCCATTTCTTTGCCAATAAGAGAGTTTTGGGGAATCTTTGACGATCCTCTGCCCAGATCTCTCTTCCACGCGTGCCTCCCTTACGTTCTTGCGGCCGCGATCCACTGGAAAAACGAAAGACGCGCGTGGCCGTGGCTCATGGTAGCTGTGGGACTTTTGTTCTACACGCATCCGGTAAGTGCGCCCCATTGGGCCTTGGCGATATGGCTAGGTATCTGGGTTTTTCTCCCGGAAACCTGGAGCTGGTACAGAAAATCCGCGTATATGTTCGCGTTGGGGCTCATCTTCGTGGCCACGGTAATACCCTGGGCATCAAACTTTTTGTTGGTCCATGATCGACCCGCTTCTGAAGCAGTCCAGTACCGTGAAGTGGCTGGAATCATCGCGGACCGCGTTGGCAATGAACTGCTGGATGTGGGGTTGGCTCTACAGATGTGGTGGGAGAAAGTATCATCATGGCCGTTATGGTTTTACTTCTCATGGGCTATTGCCGCATCTTCGGTGGTCCTGCTTATCCGTCCGGGGAGAAGAAAGGATATATTTCTCATCGCCATTTGGGCATTGGGCATACTGTTGGTCGCCGTAGGCTTGACCTTCATTGAGGAAGCGATTTGCAGGATCTATGACCTTAAACGGCTCCAGATGGATTCCATCCGGGGAATCAAATATATAGTTCCGCTGATCTTAGTACTATGTTTGTGGCCTCTCGCTGAAATCTCCCGCAGAATGCCGCCGCGCGGCCGCAATCGGGCATTGGTAATGCTGATAGGAGCATTCCTGGTCGGCGGTTGGGCTTGGGAGCATCCTCCAACTATATTCCTGGATGCGGCAAAAGCCTGGTCACATGGCTCTCTGGTGCCTGCGGTATCGAGCACCGAAAGGGCGGGGATAGAAGCCATGAATGCGGTGCGACGCATCACCCCTGCAGGATCGAAAATCCTTCCTACTGTGCTGGATTTGGAGGTCAGATATTGCGCTTTGAGACCGATTGCTTACGCTTACAAGGATGGAGGAATATTTGCCGATACAAACCTTGCGGCCCTGAGCGAGTGGGATAGGGTCAGGAGGGAGATGGAACTTGTAAGCGCCATAAGAGACGATTCTACCAGGCTTGAGAGGTTGCTGGCCCTAACGCGGCAGTTAGGCGCTGACTATTTGCTTGTCGATTTCCCTGTCGATGCGGCGGTAGCATCTTCTTCGGGCGTGGAGGTAGTATGGTCCAACGGGTTACTTGCGCTCGTCCGCCCTACGGTCAAGAAACAGCTATGAATGTGCATATAGAATCTAGTAGGCGACGGATTTATTTAGTGAAATATGGCCCAGCGATTAAGTAGTCCCGGAGAGGGGATGTCCGCTTGAAGAATCGATGAGCGCCTGCGCTGAGCCTGATAAGATTTAATGTGGAAGTCAGGCCGGCCTCCCACCTGTTTTCAGTAATTCTGCTCCAAGTTGGCTGTGTATCCTCCCACGGAATTACCCGTTCAGGATTAGAGCGGAGTGCATGGCCGCCTCTCCACGAGATTGCGCTGGTGCCCACCGTGGCGTCAGCGGTAAGTTCGTCCACCCACTTCAGTCGTGTGCAGCGACGTTTCAACAGCAAAAGGCTGTCATGAGGAGCCGGTTCGTCAAAGGTCATGCCTCGGCTGACGAACCCCTTGGGAAGTACAAACCCCTGCTGCAAACGTTCCATTGGCCTGTCGTCCGTAGCACGGTAAACGTACCAAGCCCCCAGTGTACGGTCGCCGTAAAGCATTCTGATGAGTTCCCTTAGACCTGCCCATCCACGAATTACCGCAGCTCGTTTGTGATACGATTCCAAGTCAAAGAACACAAAGTTGGTCTTCGGTTTCACCTCAGGGACCTGGCTTATAAGGCTTTTCAAGAGATCGTTTCTTTTATGCGCGGCTTCTTTCCAGTCTTTGCTTAGACCCGCATGAAAAAGAGCCATACAACCTATGCATATCACTGCCGCAACGCTGGCGATCCGTTGCGCTGTCTTGCTCTTCCAAGCCGTTACCAAAGTTGCCAGGAGTAATGCCACACCGAATGACGCGGACGAATATAGACGGCCGGCTTCATTAAAATTGAACCAGGCCTTGCTTGAATCCTTAATGATTCCCCATTTGGCCAAAGCAGTATGAATCAATGTCGGAGGAGCGCTCCCATAGCCTGCGAGTTGATAAGGGAGCATCCCGCAAAACAGAATCCCTGTTCCGATAAGAAGCAAATAGAAAAGTTCCCTTTGATGCCCTCGGTGGGCCGGCTCCTCGCATTTCTCTTCCCCTTCATATTGCCGGCTGAGCAAGATTATCAGTCCTGCGACCCACGAGGTGACCAGAAGGGCCACCACCCAAACCCAGGGCTGGCCATGAGGAATCGAGGTGAAAGGCGCTGCAAGGTAAAAGGGCAACAGAGCTAAATACCCCCCCACCAGGCTTGGAGACGGGACAATACCAGCATTATCCACTGCACCACCGTGCAAGAGCAAGAACCTTATAGCCAATGCTGCCGTGAACGCGGTAATTACTCCCGCGCCGATTCTCAAAAGGAAGCTCTTATCGGATCGTTTGACGCAGCGTTTATGGATCGGCCAGGCAAGGAGCGGGACAATGAATATCAGGAAGCTGGCAGCTTCATAGGTGAGGAAAGACAGCAGATAGATGAGAATCGGTGGAACCAACCCGATCCACGACTGGGAACGTGCCGTCCAGGTTTGGAATGCCAAGGTAGCGGCCCAGAATAAGAGCAGACTGAGCCTGGAATTGTCTGTGAATACGATGTATGTAAGCGACGCGATCATAGGAAGAAAAAACGCAAATACCACAGACAAAACTACCAATAGACGGCGTTCCGGAAATGCCTTTGACAGGCATACGCCCATTAGGACGCATGATCCGGCCTGGAGCAGTAGAGAACACAAATGAAAAGCTAGGCTGTTTAAGCCGAATATCTCGAACATACCGATCCAGTATAGGCCTTCAACCGGGCGGAGAAATTCCTTGGCATAGCTCCAGACCGAGCCGGGAAACTGGTGCCAGTAGGGCCAACTGAGTACCCACCAGTCATCTCCTTCAAACCCTATGTCTCCGGTCAAGGCCGTGAGCGTGATGGCATATGTCACAAGGCCCGCAGCCAATAGCCATAACAATCTGGAGTTTGATGCACTTGGCTGCCGCAATCCGTGTTTTTCCAATTTGTGCTCTCGCAACATCAAAAATTCAATACTCCATTTGACCAACAAACGTAATCAATAGCAGAGCTTTGGCCACAAGAAAAGAGATTATTTGCTCAATCTGTTATCATTTGGTGACATGTGAGCTAAAACAGGAACTAGTTGAGGAGGAAGCAACGGCACGAGTGGCAATGCCTCGGCCCGGCAGGGGACCGCACCAGGCGGAAGACCATAAGTCAAAACGGTCCATAAGTTCTTTTACTGGTCCTGCCGCTATGGCACGCCCAGAATCTACGATGACCAAGTAGTCAGCCAGATTGACAATCTCATCCACTGAGTGGCTCACATAAAGGATAGGAACGGAAAATTCCTTCGGCATCGCGGCGATGAAGGGAAGGACCTCGGATTTACGGTCATTGTCCAGAGAAGCGAGCGGCTCGTCCATCAGCATCAGATGGGGACTTGTCAGAAGAGCACGCCCGATGGCAACCCGTTGCTTCTCTCCACCGGAGAGTTTCGCGGGTCGCCTGTCCAGCAGGTGTTTTATTCCCAAAAGTTCCACGACCTGATCGAACTCTACGAACCGTTCCGAACGCGGCACGAGCTTCATCCCGTAGGTCAGATTGGCTTTCACTGACAGATGTGGGAAGATCCTCCCGTCCTGAAAGATGTACCCGAATCGGCGCTTTTCAATTGCAACGTTTAAGCCCTTTTCTGAATCAAAATAAGTCCTCCCGTTTACGTCGATTCGTCCTTCATCAGGTCTGACGAGACCCGCTACCATGTTGATTACCGAGGTCTTTCCCGCTCCCGAGCGACCGAAGAGAGCCGTGATACCTGTCCCTTGCGAAACAAAGGACGCGTCGATCCTGAAGACCCCCTGTAATCTTTTTAAACTGATGTCCAGCATGAGTCAGCCTTTCATGCGAGCGGCCAGACGCCTTGATAGGACTTCCGAGCAGATCAAGGCGATCATCGCCAGGATGACCGAGATGACACACAGCCTGAAAGCGCCTTCTTCGCCACCGGGTACTTGAGTCAGCGTGTATAGAGCGAGAGGAAGCGTTCTAGTCTCTCCGGGGATATTTGACACAAAGGTAATAGTTGCGCCGAACTCGCTGAGGCTCCTGGCGAACGCCAGAATTATGCCGGTGAGGATGCCGGGCATGATCAACGGCAGAGTAATGGTGAAGAAGACTCGAATCGGACTGGCCCCCAAGGTCCGTGCCGCCGCCTCCAATCCTTGATCTACGCCCTCCAGGGAGAGGCGAACCGCTCTTACCAAAAGAGGAAACGCCATGACTCCCGAGGCCACAGCGGCTCCCTTCCAGTTAAAGGCAAAAGTGATCCCCAAAACATCGTACAACCATGCTCCCAGAGCCCCTTTCCGTCCCAACAATACCAGAAGGATATACCCCATCACTACCGGCGGCAGCACCAGCGGGAGATGGACCAATCCATCCAAAAGGAGCTTCCCCGGAAACTTCTTGCGAGCCAGAAGCCAGGACAAGAATATGCCTGCGGGCAAGCTCCCGGCCACGGCCCAGCCCGACACCCAGAGACTAAGTCTCAGTGCGTCCTTTTCAAGGGAAGATAGTGCCAGAATATCCATCAGCGAACCGTGAATCCGTACTTTTCAAAGATAGCCTTCGCTTCCGGTGTCTTGAGGAAGTCGAGAAAACTCTTTGCTGCTACCGAAGCTTTTCCAACTATTAATGCAGTGGGGTACACGATCTTGGGGTGGGTATCCGCAGGGAACACACCAACCACTTTCACTTTGGCTGTAATTGCCGCATCTGTCAAATAGACGATCCCCAATGGAGCCTCTCCCCTCTCGACCAATGTCAACGCTCCGCGGACATCCGCGGCACGCGCAAGTTTGTTCTCTACGCCAGTCCATACTCCGAGCTTTTCAAGCGCTGCTTTTGCATACTTTCCGGCAGGCACGTGATCGGGATCGCCTGTGGCAAGCTTACCGTTGTCCAACAGCTTTGACAGATCGAACTTTGGACCGATTTCCACCTTGTTGATTGAGCTGTCAGACGGGGCTATCAGCACCAACTTGTTGCTCAGCAGATCGAACCGACTCCCAGGCTCAATCAGCTTTCGGTCTTCCAAATAGTTCATCCACGGCTCATCCGCAGAAATGAACACATTGGCCGGAGCCCCGTTTTCGATTTGCTTAGCAAGGGTGGAAGACGAGGCGTATGAGGGGACAATTTTGCCGTGTCCTTTATCAGCAAACATTTGGCCAATATCATTTATTGCGTTAGTTGTGGACGCTGCAGCGAAAACAGTGACGGAATCAAGATCAGCGCCTGGCGCGGGCAAGGGCAGACTGCAAGACAGGAGCAAAGAGATTGCCATTATCCGGAGCGCTGCCGTTGGTGAGTTCTTTCTAATCAATTCCATCCTCCTATTCTTTCGTAACAACCTCTTGTTCAGGTCAATCGTGCTCCCTAAACACGGACCCACAACCACTAAACCTCCCAGAATTGGGATTTGGTGTGTCCTGGGAGGTTTGCTTCAACTGCCTCACACGGCAAACCTTTCGGAACCCTACGGCAAAGCCAGAGGTTGACCAGAATGATTAATAGAGCGTACTCCACCATTCCGAAAGTCACGCGCCGTACGGTCAGATGACCCGCGCTAGCAGGTAGCCGCGAACGCACCTGCGGCTTACTCTTTGGCAAACATGACGCTTGTCGCCTTGACCAGGACGTTGATTTCGTCTCCGACCTTGATCGCTAGATCCTTGACAGCATCCACCGTGATAAGACCGGTGATGACATTCCCGCCAC
>JBKQMK010000154.1:0-16196 GCA_052146735.1 Desulfomonilaceae bacterium
GGTAATGGAGGAGCAGCAGCAGTGCGGGAGTAGTATAAGCCCCAAACCGCCCACACTTCTTCAAGAACTCTCGACGATCATCCTGAGATTTCGCCTCGGGATGCACTTCCGACCGATCATCGACGGAACAGTTTTCTTCTTTCATAGGAACCCCCTCAAATTCTACCCAAACAATCCCCAGCGCACTAATGAGAAAGCAGTCAAGATCCTGACCACTGAATTTATCTTTGTTAACACGACGCCGCTGATTAGGTCAAGACCAAATTTGACCAAGCCCTAAGAGCTGCGAAAATTCAACGCCTCACTTCAACAGAGCCCTCTTTGCCTGCTCAAGTAATCGGCACTTCCCCAATCTCGGACCTCCGTTGCATACGGGCTCGCGCAGCCGCCCATGCACCGGTCGACGAAACGACAATTCCGGCATCCTATCGGTAATGACCGTTTGCTTGTCAACCGCGTCACCTCGGGGTGGTCCACAACTCCGTGTACTGAAGCAACGTGGCGTAAGGGGGTTCGGCAGGAATAACAGCTCATGAACCTACCATGAACGTCAACGGTCAAGCTATGGAACGGCCCGCAGCCCTCAGCGCGGCCGGAAAAAACCCTCTCCCCTAACTCGGGAGGTTCTACGCTGCAAAACGGTGTGGCCAGGCCGAGCTTGTGGATGCCCGGGAAATGGTTGCGTAGCGTATCAAGCTCCTCGGCTAACCTCTGAAGCTGATCCCTGTTAACGGGTCGCGGAGCAGTGGCGGATGACTCCATCCGAAGGGGAGACCAGGTTACTCCGGGAAAATTCGCCAAAAGCTCTAGGAAATCAGCCATGAGACCAATGTTTTGCGGTACCATGACCGTCAAGGCGTCCACGAGAATGGCCGATTCCAGGCCAAGCGCCATTGTGTCTAGTTTCCGCCTCAAAGAACCCCGCCTCTGCGTGAGGGACTCGCAGACCTCGGGTACAGGAGAGGGTAAACTTACCTTTAGGATGCTTATAGTGTGCGAGATCCTCTTCAGCTTTGCAAAGCTGCCGAGTCCGTTGGTGTTAATAATCACCTTGAGACCGTGTTCCGCTGCGGCCCTGCAAAAATGTTCAAGTCCAGGATGAAGTGTGGGTTCGCCACCGGTAAACCGGATGTATTTTACCCCTTCATCGGACGCCCACTTTATGCACCGTAACGCCAAATCCGCATCCATCATCCCCCAGCGTCGCTTTTCCCCGAAATTCTGATGGCAGAAGGAACACCGCGAGTTGCACCCCTCGGTGATCTCAAGCTTGAGTTCCTTCAGATGGTTTGGTCCCGGCGCCATGAGACATGATCCTTTCCAACGTCGTGAGGTCCCAAGGGGGGGTTGAGCCAACCGCTAGGGCCTGTTCGAGATGATCTTCCCTAGTCGTTCCCAAAACAGCACACGATATGCCAGGCATAGATCGTGCGAACTGTAGCATCCATTGTGCGGCGGAGAAAGTCACGCCCTTTTCTTCAATGAACGTTTCGGTTCGGATGCGGTCAAAGAGACGCCCATGGTTGAATGGGGAACAGGCCAGCACTTCCAATTGATGATCCATGGCTGCCAACAAGACACTTCCCACGATTCCGTTCAAGGGCTGAGCCATTCTGGTAGCCGCTGCAAGGTTCTCTGCATTGAAAGGCACTTCGATGAAGCGAAATCCGTGTGATAATCCGCCCACGCCGCGAGCCAGATTAACCAATGACCCAATAGGCAGGTGCAGGTAATGCCTCGGAACACAAAATACGCCTACCCCTGACGATATGCCGTACCACTTGATCCAGCCAGAAGAACGTTCAGACTCCAGGGTCTCAAAAAGCGCCGAGACCTTATCGGGCCAACTGGTGCCCCACGCTGCCAGACCCCATTCAAGACCGTCCAGCAGGACTACGCCAAGCGTTTCGATGCTCAAATTGAATCGACTGCGCTTAATGGATTCTGCTATCCAGGATGCTTCGAAGCACTTGCCGCCAAAACGTCGCGGTCGGTACGATGTCGGTGCAACCGCTTGTCCGCATTCCAGTTTCAGGCTTCTGCTTCGCTCGCAATGCAATGAGGGCGGGATGCTGCCCACTTTGGTCATTACACAGACTTGGTCCGGACTGGTCAGGCGTTCGTCGAACGCCCTTAACAATGAACGCCCCAAGACTTTTTCCGAGCGTCCCAATCTGTAATCCGGACCGGTATCAAAAAAGTTTAAACCCTGCTGCAGAGCAAAGCGGATCACCTCTTCCAGGCGGCTGTCAGTGGACTCGTCTGGCGAGCCAGTCCGTGTTCCAAGGCAAATAGCCGAAACAAGGTTACCATCCGGAAGACGCCAATAGTCGGGCGATTCCATTAGGTCTTTCGAATGAGCCTCCTGGAGGTTTCGGCCTGGCGTGGCCTCTGCACCGCTCTTGAGGGTCCCAAGTGTTTGGTTCCTACACAAAGAGGAATCCTGGGATCGACGTATCTGGGACACAGACATCAACCGTCCACATCTTCAGTTGAGCATGGCAACATCAGTCTAACCATAAGATGCTCCCTGCTAGCGCACTCTTTAGGAGCAGGCGCTGGCATCCCACTTGGAAACTGACCAATGCAGGAACAATCGGCTTGAGTTTTCTGCTTCACCACCCTATGATGTTGTGGGCAAAAATTCAAGAGGCGTATCAGCCTAGTTTAATGCACTCTTTTGAACGGGAAAACACTGGCAAGAAGGGAGGTTCCTTTGTTACTGGGACCACGGGTGTGAAATGCGAGGCTCGTCTGGGTCAAAGTCCATGTCCTTGAAAAGGAAGCCGTTGCAGGGAATAGCTGATGATGTAAGTTCTCATGTTTTCGAGGACCAATTGGTAATTTTCTCCGAAAGCACTCAGAAATTGTATTCGCTGAATCCGTCGGCTGCTTTCATCTGGTCATGCTACGAAAATCGCCGGAGTTTCGATGAAGTTGTCGACGCGGTCATACATACCTACGGGGTGGAGAGCAAACGGGCTCAGGCAGACGTGATAAACCTTATCACGAATTGGGTTGAGTTGGGGCTTTTCAACATAGACTCTTCAGGTGGAAAACACCTTACGGAACTAGAAAAGAAACCGGCCACATGTGAACATTCAATTGACTCACCGCAAGCCCCTCCGATTGGCTCATACAGTGGATTGCACTTCAGTCTCTCAGGAAAGAATTTCTTGGTTCGTTGTGCAACGGAAGAGATTAGAAACAACCTCTTAGAGGTCTTTGCTCACCTTGAGCCTGATTCCCTTGAGCCCGCAATTCCTGTTGACATTGTGAAATCCTATGGTCGCTTCTACGTGTACCACCTTGGATCGCTTGTTGTCGGCAGTGTGGAGCAGGAACACTTGGTATCGATCGTGACTCAGACGCTGCTGCAGATTGCATATAGACACTGCGACTTCTTGATAGCGGTTCATGCGGCTGTCTTGAGCGTGAGAAATCGATGCGTCATCTTTCCTGGAGAGTCTGGTGCTGGAAAGACCACATTAGCGACGGCGCTCATGAGGGATGGTTTCCAGTACCTTACGGATGAGGTCGCGTTATTAGATCGTTCCACTCGCTACGTCATCCCGGTGCCGGTGAGCCTAAGGATAAAAGAAGGTGCATGGGAGACAACGGCGCGCATGTTCCCGGATCTTGAACACCTGCCGTGGCATATCATGTTGGATGGACAGAGACTTCGGTATCTGCCACCGCCACCCGGTAGCTTCGCGCGAGATTTGAGCGAGAGTTGTCCCGCTCGTTGGCTCGTCTTCCCTCGGTACTCTTCGGACACGAAGACCGCTATTTCCTCGATCAGCCGGATCGAAGCGCTTGGCCGCTTGCAATCAGCAGGATACGAGATTCACGGTCACTTCGACCGGGCAAAAATCAATGAGTTACTCTCGTGGGTAAAAACGGTGGACTGCTACGAACTGACATTTCATCGGCTCGAAGATGCTGTGTCCATACTGCGGAGCCTTGTGGGTTGAACGAGCAATTGCGTAGTCTCCTCTTTTTGTGTCGATGCCTCAAACCTGAACGCCACGCAAAGGACATTCTCGAAATTCAGAATATGATCCGTGAGGATTCGGTTCGTTGGGAACGAGTAGTTGAATTGGCAAACATGGCGCTTGTTACACCAACGCTGTGGACAGCATTGGTGCAAACTGGGGTTCAAGATGCCGTTCCTGAAGACGTCGCCTGGTATCTCGGTGAGCTGCACAGCATGAACAAAACTAGGAACGATGCCATAAAGCAACAGATTGTCGAAATCATAGGCGCTCTCAATCAGGTTGGGGTAGAGCCTCTCCTACTCAAAGGAGCGGCCCTCTTGACCACCGGCATGTATGACGATCCTGCCTCACGAATTATGATCGACATTGACGTGATGATCCGTATAGGAGACGTCGAAAAGGTCCTGGAAACCCTGTCAACGCTGGGATATCGCAGCCAGGTTCTGGAAGCCTCACTCTTCGATTTGTGCCAACACCTGGCGCCGATGTTTCGTAGTGGCGAACCTGCTGCAATCGAGATCCACACGAGGCTTTTTCATGAGTTGACTGATCCTGAAGTCGTGATGAATGAAGATGTCTGGACCGATTCAGTGCCTGTCCGTATTAATGGGCTGTCATTGAGAGTGTTGTCACCATCTCATTCCGTTATCTATAACGTTGTCCATTCTGAGGTGCATCATGAGAACTTCGAGCTAGGCAGGATCTCGCTTCGAGATCTCCTTGATCTGGCTATCATTTCTAGGTTTCATTCGGCCTCCATCGACTGGCGCAGCATAGAAGATGGCATGAAGAGACACAACCTAGGGAGAGTTCTCCGATCATATCTCCATATCGGGATGAAATTGTTTGGATCGCCTGTTCCTCCTGATTTTAGGCCGACAGCGAGGAGCGCATTCCACTATTATCGGTGCCTGCTGGTCCTGAATTGGCCTGCCCTGAGTTTTCCTGCCCTGAAGGTTTTCCGGCTCTTCTCTGTTAATAGAATGCAGAGGCGTTTTGGTTGCTCTAGCGGCGTCTTCCAGTTGGCGAGAACGCGCATGGGTTACGCCTGGTATCTTGCCAGGAAGTACGCGTTCGGTCCTAAACGCGGTTTCCTCCTAACCCTGCTGCAAGAAAAGGGAATAATACGGGTTAGGACCAAGTCGAAACAGGAGAAAGGAGATCAATGACTTGAAATCGCCGAATCCGTGATTACGGAAAAGAAAGACCTGTAAACCCACGGAGCGTTATTTTTCCTGGCCTGACCCCCAAGGAAAGGTCCAGGTTCTGAGTTAGTATAGAGTAGGACCTGGGCTAAATAGGGAGGTCAGGATGAAACGGAATCGTTTTACGGTGGAGCAGCTCATCAGTACGCTTTGGAGGTCAGAGGTCGAACTGTCTAAAGGTCGACGTGGCGCTAAGGTTGGCTAGTAAGCAGAATTCGTAAAATGAAAGCGGCTAACTTCACGAGTCAACGACTGTCCGCTGTTGAAGCCATCTTTCTGTATTTCCATTCCTTGTCTACCCATTTTATTCGCCTGGCTTTCATAGCTGTGAGGAGATGAGTTTATCCAGCCTGCTTTGTGATTACCCAGCTATCAACTATTCGGATTTTACGAGATAAGATTTGTCACGATAACTGTCCTGGTCATTTTCTGGGCGCTGACACATCGGTCGCACACTCAATCCCTGTTGCAATCTCGGGGAGAATTCCCTTTTCGACGTAGATTGGGCGTACCTTCTCTCTCAATTGCGGAAGCTTTTTAGCGAAGACCCCAGCGCCCACCAAGCAAGCGACCCCACCTACAAATAGGGTCCACGGAGCACCGATTACGCTTGCCAATGCACCGGCCAATAAACTGCCCACAGGCGCCATCCCCACAAATGCCACTGTGAAGAAGCCCATGACCCTCCCTCGCCTGTCGTCGTCCACCATAGTTTGCAACAGGGTGTTGCTTGTCGCCAACTGAACCATCTGGCCGAATCCCACGGCGGTCAGTAATGTTAACGACCAAAAAAAGTTACGTGAAAGGGCGAAAGCGATAAGGCCAAGACCGAAGATGCCCACACCGATGGGGATCATCTTACCCAGCCCCAGAACACCTCGTCTGGACGCGAGGTACAAAGCTCCTGCAAGCGCTCCCACTCCGGAGGCTCCCATCAAAAATCCTAATGAACTCGGTCCCCCATGCAAGATATCCCTCGCAAAAATGGGCATGAGCACCATGTACGGCATTCCCATCAGGGCCATCAGAGCAAGCAGCAAGATAATTGCTCGGATAGGCTCGAAATCGTACACGTATTTAAAACCTTCTTTTAAGGCATACCACGCTCTTGACTTGTGTGCGCTAGAATCCTTTTGCACAATTCTCATCAGAAGCAACGAGGCTATTACAGCCAAGTAGCTCAAGCCATTGAAGAGAAAACACATTCCTTCCCCAACAGTGGCAATAAGCAACCCGGCTACAGATGGCCCCAATAGACGGGCGCCATTCACCATAGATGAATTCAAAGCAATGGCATTTCCCAGATCGGTCTTTTCTTCAATCATCTCAATCATGAATGATTGACGCACAGGTATATCAAAGGCAGTGACAACGCCTAAGACGAGGCTTAACACAATTATTTGCCAGACCACGACGGTTTCAGTGATAACCAGATAGGCCAAAACGAAAGCCTGCATCATTGCGAGGGCTTGGGTTAGAATCAGCAAGCGGTGGCGATTCCAACGATCAGCCAGAACACCCGCAAAAGGTGCCAAAACGAAAGCGGGAATCTGGCCTGCAAATCCAACAACTCCCAAAAGAAAAGCGGAATCCGTGAGTCGATAGACCAGCCATCCTACGGCAATGCGTTGCATCCAGGTGCCGATAAGAGACACGCTCTGTCCGAGGAAAAACAATCGAAAATTCCGATGGCGCAGCGCCCGAGCGATGGACTTTAGCTGCGTTTTCTCTTTCCGATTCATTGTTCCGGCCACGAAGCTGTTTGGCGATACGCCCTTCCATGCCACATCACTTTAACGCTTTTTCCCCGAAAACTTCATGGAAAAGTTGCTTCATGGCTTCCCAAGACCGCTTGGCAGCCTTCTCGTTGTAGGCATTTCCTTTCGATTTGTCAGTGCCCGCCTGCGGTTGTGTGAACGAGTGGACAGCATCACCATAGTATATCATTTGCCAATCCACGTTCCCTTTTCGCATCTCCTCCTGGAAAGCTGCTATGTCCGCTGCTTTGTTAAACGGATCGTCCGCACCATGCAGTACCAGGACTTTGCCTTTGATATTCTTCCCATCCTCCGGAGCAGGACTATCAAGCCCTGCGTGGAAGGTGACTACGCCAGCGACGGGTGCTCCACTGCGGGCAAGCTCCAACACGGTAGTCCCGCCGAAGCAGTAACCAATGGCCGCAATGCGATTCGGGTCAACGTTGGGGTTCTTCTTAAGTTCTTCCAATCCCGCAAGGACTCTCTGTCGGAGCAATTTACGGTCTGTCTTATATTTTGTGGCCTCAGCTGCGGCTTCTTGGTTATTTGCTGGACGCACGCCCTTGCCATAAATGTCTGCGGCAAATACAACGTAGCCCATATCGGCGAGTCTATCGGCAATGTCCATATACGGTTTTTTCAGGCCATACCAATCGGGAACAACCAACACACCCGGTTGTTTTCCTTCAATGCCCTTCTTTACTGCCAAGTAACCTTCCAGGACCGTACTTCCGTCTCGGTAATCCACTGGTTGGGTTTGGAGTTCGGCAAATACCATGGCAGGCCACAAGACAATACTCAGTAACAATAGTGATTTTTTCATGTTAGCCTCCTCGAAGCGTACAGGTGTCCAAGCGTCCACCTTCTGGAGGATTTGATGCGTGCTAACGGCAAGCGATTCATCATCCATGAGTCTTTCCCTTCTGGTCAGCCATTTTCCATAATTCGTGTATGTCTCAGAGGCCATTGTTGGGTGTACGAAGAGATAGGATCACAGAAAAGGAGATGGATAGGAGTTACCTGAGTATGAGTACAGACGGGAGGCATTACTGGTATGGTGTCTCACAATTGAACCCTTTTTCGCTGGAGTGCATCGAATTTAATGGACGGATACTCGGTAAACAATCCAGGAGGTGCAAGTATGAATTATCCCATCGAGACGGACGGACTGAATATATACTTATCACAATTAGAAAATCGGAACTTTCGACTTGACTCACCCAGGCCGGGGAGTCAAGTTCACTTCGCGGAGGATAAACTGAGGCAATCAAGCTGATTTGCGGCTCTTACTCACATTCGTGACTTCTGGGGCATTCTCGTTTCGTTCTTTCGTTGGCTTCTTGGTTTTGCTGGCGAGCACCGCATCCAATACGTCGTCAAAAGTGAAAGGGTGCAGTGAGATGTTGACTGGCTTAGGACCTGGGCGTTTCTTTTTTGTCAATTGAAATCCTCCAGAACAGCCATTTTGTCGATGGGATTCATCTTACCATAAGTGATTTCCTACGTCCAACAAACAGAATAGAGTGGGGAGCGGCTATGGTTGGCTATGCCTCGCGAAATTCCTTTAAGTATGATACATAAGGTCGCGAAACGCGGCTGAAACTTAAGAAATAGTAGTTAACTATTGACAAGAACACAATATTATGACATGTTCATCGTGAGGATGTAAGAGGTATTGCGTACGACTTCTTGGATGAGGTAAGATGCCCCCACACCTTTGCATCAAAACGGATAGACGGTCGAGTTTGGGCGACCGCAATTGACGGTCGAAGCTGGAGGAGCTAGACTATAAGTGGAGGATTCTACCTAAAAAATACCGAGGAAATCCTATCTTCTGACCGAGTAGCATTTCCCGGAAGGTCCAACGAATATGAAAATTGAAGTTCCCTATTTCGCAATTGAACTCGGCATTGATCCAGAGTCTCTTTCAGGATTAAGCAGTGAGTCCTTGCGGCAGATGAAAATATTCCCATCAGGTTGGAAAATTGAAGGGGAAAAATCTGGTCCGCGTTTTTTGTCGGGCTTCTCCTTTGAAAATGGAGTCAGTTTTCTTGCTAATGAAGATACCCTGCGCTTCAGTGAACCCCCACATGAGAAATCTCTGATAGGCACCCACGTTCCCAAAATAGTTCGTACGTATGTAGCTTCCATGCCCCATTTAGTGTACCTGTCAGTCGATATCCAGTTTATGGGCCATTTTAGAGAGACCAAAAAAGAAGGCTCCTTATTCATAGCCAGGTCTCTTGAGCAAAGCCCTTGGGGTGCTTTGGGAGGAAGCCTGGTCAATGCCGAGTTGGGACTGCAATACGTTTTTGGTGATTCTTTGTGTGAATTGAGCGTTAAAAGGATGCAGTTCGGTAAAGGAGACGATTCTTATGTCGGGGTCATCACGTTCTTTGCGAAATTTGTGCACTTTGTCGAAGCTAAGTCCGTCAAGAAACGACTCGCGCTGATTAATTCCATACTAGACGACATGAACACCGACCTAAATCGCTATCAGAGCATGGCTAATCAATTAATGAGCAAAAAGGAGAACTCCTGAGATGCAAGGTGCTCTAACAGGATGGAAACCATCAGTTGCTAGGTCGACGCCAGTGGCCATAGGAACAAAGAAGTTCTTGCGAGGAGTTGTGTTACCTGGGTACCTCGAATTGACACAATTATGGGAAGAGTGCTGGAAGACTCTGCTCGATGAATTATGTGACCCTCAGCAGATAGATCCCTTTAAAAAATCAGAAACTCAATTGCGCTATTTTGTTCACAATCTCATCTGGCAGCCCATTGGTAAGAGGCATGTTGAAATGCCTATATCTCTAAGAGGCCCAAGCCACGGGTTCAGGACATCCAGAGAATGCTATAAGCCTCTAAAGCAGAAATCAGAACATATTGAGCCAGGATATGCCGAGCCTCAGACTAAAACGAGGGAATACCCAGCCCGCTTTCAAGAACAGTTAGATTTCCTGAAAGGACTTAAAGAGGGATGGGGAGAGGGAGACGAATTGGCTCCCATGAGAGCGACTGTGCAGATAGCCCTTCAGATCGAACATCGCATTAGGAGAAAGATAGAAGAGGTGGGGCAGAGAGTTGTGTATCCAGAATTAGTTCCGGGCGTGCGCGGACAGATCGAATTGGCGTACATAACAAAAACAGCTAAGGGTCTGCGAAAAGACCTACTCATCCAAGTGCCTCGGAATCCTAAATTAGACGAAATTTTGATTCTAAGGGGCGTGCGGAATAAACGCGGGGAAGTGACAAAAGTGCAAACCGTCAGCATGAAGTCGACAGGGGCGACAGACCCCCACGTTGAATGGTTCTTGGATTCAAGACTACCGTGACATGGGGCCTGCTTTGATGAATAAGGGTCGTTGCTTCTACCGGCGTATCAAAGCGAGCCATTTAGAAAATGACGGTGTAACGATCAGAGGACAAGCGTTTATGCCAAGCGAAGCCGATATAAAAAAGAAGAGTGGGCCATCGGTCATGCCCGCGGACATGGTCAAGCCTAGTGATGCCATGATGGCCCCCATCCAAGGACAAATTAGGAACTGGTGTGAAGCTAGGGGTGGGCACTTAGCGGAATTCTTAGATACTGCCCTGCCTTCCAGCTTTTGCATTAAGCAAAAAGGGAAAAGGAAGTCTCATTATGAGATTGAAGGGCCAATTTACGAAGACGAAATGGCAACTTACGAGTGGGCGTACAAAATTGCTGCCAAGGCTCGTCTCCGTCTACGGTGTGTTGACAGAATAGCGAAGGATGTTCTGCCAGGAATCCCTCCTTGTGGAAGCTGCCCCTAGTAGTCTTTTCCCCCCTTTCCTACCAGAAAGTTTGAATCTCTACCTCAATTCGTCGCGCTCATACGATACATCAACCGCTTACCTTCTGCGCCTTTGATCGCTTCAACCATGCGCTCTCCATCGGACACCTTTCTATAATTCCATCGAAACGCAAATTCATTGGCATATCGCTGTAGATGCTGTTTAGAAAGACTATGAAAAATGCCGTAATGGCCACGCTTCATAAGAGCAAAGAAAGACTCGGCTGTGTTGGTGTGCTCTCCTTCGTCATTCACGAACTGCTCGGAAGAGTGATGCACTACGCTATGACCGCCGGTAAACTCTTTGCCGATACCACGATAGGACAGGAATTCATCGGTCACTATTTTGGAATCCCACTCTACATGAGCCCTGATGATGCCTTTCAGTTCCTTCGAGTTCACTCGGTCCACGCGCTGCGTACGAGCCTTCCCGTCACGCTCAACCAGAACCACTACTGGAGTCTTGGCGGTTCCTCGTCCACGTTTATGAGGACCGGTGCCTTTTCGGGGCTTTCCGCCAAAATAACCCTCATCAACCTGGACTGTTCCGGATAGTAAATCCCCGTATTTTTCGGTCATGGCCTCTCTGATCCTGTGACTTAAGAACCAAGCCGTTTTGATTGTGATCTCAAGCTCTCTAGCTAACTGACTTGAGCTGATGCCTTTTTTGCTGCTCGTCATAAGATGTATTGCCATAAGCCATTTGCAGAGAGGCAACGGGGACTCTTCAAAGATCGTTCCGATACGAACAGTGAACCTCTTTCGACACGCGGCGCACTTATAGGAACCGGCCGTCATAGGCTTCTTTGCCCCTTCCCTAGAAAGCATTTGATAGGCTCTTGTATAGCCACAGTGAGGACAGACTGGACCGTTAGGCCACAGTTTGGACTCAATCAACTTTCTGGCTTTGTCCTCATCAGCGAATATCGGGGAAAGGGTAACTAGGTTTAAGTCTTTGTCTTGCATAACGGCCCCCATAGTCCATATTGTCTCATCTGGGGGGGATAATATCATAGATATGTGGGTGAGTCAAGTAGAAAGTTCCGTATAACTTATCTGACCCATACGAATATTCCTATAAATGTCACAGAGCTGAAACCTTTCTTTCCCATAACAAAGAGGAACTCCTGATCCGCCAATTATGCGGGTTTGAAAAAAGGCACTAGGTGATATCAGATGGTTACGGCTATTGTTTCACCCCTCGGGTCTCTTTTTGATGTACTGGCCTACAAAAACGCCCCAACTCCACCTAATCTATTATGGCACCGCCCACCTGCCTACCTGCAGGGTCCACCGAAGCCTGCCCAAAGGAAAGGCGAAGGCGAGGTGGAGCCCAATGAAGAAGAACAGTGTTGGTGGTTGATGCGGAGATACCTACTTGATCATTGATGAGAAGCGTATTCCATGCCGAAGTTTCTTTTGGCGGTTATAATGGCTTCAATTTTACTCTCACTATGAATCTCATTCTCACGTGAGATGCTCATGGCCGCAGGCACAGATTTTCAGCAATTCGATTATCAGGGACTTGTCCGCTCTTCAGGCTTTGGTCGATCTTGCTGGATAATCTGATTAGCGGCTACGCCATTTGGCGCACCGGTACTTAGCTCTGATAAGCCGTTTCGGGTCGATGAGCACCGGCGGAGAATCTATTTGACTGAGGGCGAAGCAGTGCGTTAAGCTCAGGGCTTGAAGAAAGCAGGCTTTTTCGGCAATGTAAAGACGGTATTGTATCTGTCGGGTCTTGTGGAAGGAGATAAGGGGCCTTTTCGGCGTCAAAGGAACCATCTCTCACCCCTCACCGACCAAGACGCGCGAAATGGCAAGAGCGGCACATAATTTCGGTTTAACAGGATCAGCTATGAACGACGCAGCCTTGTTTTCCGCTGAGCGATTCCTCGGGTATATGGCTCTAGGGTTCGGTACAGGTCTATACGGGACCCTCATCGGAGCCGGAGGAGGGTTTGTGCTGATGCCCTTCCTGCTATTGCTCTTTCCAAAGGAAAACCCCGAGCAGCTCACGTCCATATCCCTGGCGGTAGTATTTTTTAACGCCCTCGGAGGTTCTGAAGCGTATGCCATGATGCGGCGCATTGACTACCGATCCGGCCTCATGTTTGCCGCAGCAACTATCCCTGGAGCCATACTTGGAGCCTTGAACACAAGCGATGTCCCGCGTCGCCTGTTTGACTTGATGTTTGGAATTCTTCTGGTTGCCGGGGCTGCTTTTTTGTTTCTTCGTGGAGGAGAAGACGCCAGGAAAATACACCATTACCACTACCAGATTTCCCGGCATCTGGTGGAAGCAAACGGCGTGGCTTTTGACTATTCTTTCAATCCGTTGGTCGGCATATGTTTGAGCTTCATCGTCGGCTATGTTTCGAGTTTCCTGGGAATTGGCGGCGGCATTATTCATGTACCGGCAATGACATATTTTCTCAATTTCCCCGTGCACATTGCCACGGCTACCTCCCATTTTGTGCTCGCCATCATGGCTTTTACCGGAACCATGACCCATGTGGTGAGCGGAACCTTCCCTCATAGCTCAAATCTTACACTTTCCTTGGCAATCGGTGTTTTGCTGGGAGCCCCCGTGGGGGCTTACTTGTCCAATCGAATCCACGGGGATTGGATCATCCGGGGACTCGCTCTTGCGCTTGTTGTGGTGGGATTCAGGATATTGATCATGTCGATGTAGAGGCATCATCGCCGCGGCAAAGTGTTTTTACTATCGGACTACAAGGCTCGTTGTCAAAAAATCGAAGCAGATCACGGGGCAGAGCAGGAGACCCCCTTGCTGGGGAGTGCGCTGTATTACAGGTTCTACATTTGTTATCATGATGTTACCTCAATATTTGAGGAAACGGTCGAGTATTTTTCTCCTTCTTGGACCCTTTTGGTTCGGTTAGGGTTCGTAAGAAATGGAGTGCAGAGCTCTGGGTACTCACCATCAAGACGAAGATGAACAGATAGGTGTTTAACCGCACTCGGCCCTATTGACCGCTCCTACGGAATCACGACGGCAGTGCTGAGGACTGGAGCGAGATCGGTATCCGTGTGTGAGTCATGACAGGATCCAAGATGTTGAAGTTCTCAAAGAAGCTGGTGGAATTCGTTGCCGATGTAAAATGGGATGTGGTGGCACTGCTGCTGTTCGTGCCCCTCGCGTCGGAGAGCATCAACCGATACCTTGGTACTGAGCCGATCTTGCGCAGACTTGGCACCTTCCGGGAGCCGCTGATCGAGATGGTTCTGTTGGCGGGAATGGGAGTATTTATCTCCATAAGAGGGGCAGAAAGACTGAGGATCATAGAAAGACTGCGAGCCGCGGAAGCAAGATACCGGGGTGTTGTGGAAGATCAAACTGAATTGATCTGCCGCTTTTTGCCCGACTGGACTCTCACTTTCGTAAACGAAGCTTACTGCAGCTATTTTGGTAAATCGAGGGGTGAACTTGTAGGCCGCAGCTTCATGTCGCTCATTCCGGAGGAAGAACGTGGAAAGGTGGCGGAATTACTGGCTTCATTGAACCAGAGAACCCCCTGTTCAGCTGACGAACATCGGGTGGTTGCTGCTGGTGGACAGCGTTGGCAACAATGGACAAACCGTGCCATTTTCGACACGGCCGGCAACGTGGCTGAGTTCCAGGTCGTTGGCCGTGATGTCACTGACCGAAAGCTAGCGGAATCTGAACGTGAGAGGCTGATCGAGGCACTCAAGGGAAAAAATGCGGATTTGGAAATGCTGAATCAAACAATTTCCCATGACCTGAAAAGCCCCTTAATTACTGTTCGCGGCCTCTTGACTTGGGTCGAGCGGGACGCTGCAGCCGGCAACAGAGAGCGGCTGAAACATAATATTGGAGTTATCTCATGCGCGACTGCCAGAATGGAAGAACTCACCAACCAACTGTCCCAATTTATGCGGATCGGACAACTCAACGAGGAGATCGAAGAGCTTCAGTTCAGCTCCCTGGCGCACGAAGCGACGAAATTGGTCTCCGGTAGGATCGCCCAAAGTGGTGCGGAGGTTATTGTTGCGCCGGACCTGCCTACCATTCGCGCGAATCGCTCCTTGCTGCTTCAGGTGCTGCAAAATCTAATCGAGAATTCGATTAAATTCATGGGCGATCAGCCGTACCCAAAGATCGAGATCGGGGCACGATTTGACCAATCTGAACCAGTATTTTACGTGCAGGATAACGGCGTCGGAATCGATCCTTCTTTTCGGAAAAAGGTGTTTGGCCTATTTAACAGATTCGATGACACAGGTGTCGAAGGCTTTGGCTTTGGCCTGGCACTTGTCAAACGAGCCGTGGAAATCCAGGGTGGTCGAATATGGGTAGAATCCGAGGGGCGCGGGCGAGGTTCCACCTTTTATTTTTCGCTACCGGGCCATTCATCGACATGAAAGCTAGCTGACGTTTAATGGAAAGTCGTGACCTGACGGGAATCCGACTGCAAATTTCAGCGAAGGATATCTCCAGCTAAGTGAGCGCATTGGAATTGTTTCCTCCGTCGTCTGGCAGCGGTTTATCGGTCTGACACTTCTCATATTGCTCCCCCTGATGCCGCACTACGGACTTGCGACGCTTTGCTATCTTTTTCTGTCGGCTCTCAGCCAGGGGCCAACCGCGGAGCCCAACAAGCGTTGATCATAGGGCTGGTACGTGAGGAGCGCCGTGGCCTTGCTGCCCAGCCTGAATGCAGTCGCAATGCAAGGGCCGCGGTCTGTGGGACCAAGTATTGCGGGGTATCTACTCAGCGTCGGCCTGTTCGCCGCTCCTTTCTACGCTGCTGCCGCCCTTCAAGGGGTTTATTTGATGCTGTATGATCGTTTTTTTTCGGCTTTATGATCCCCGTTCCGGGATTTCCATGAGCCCGGGCGGTCGGGAATAAGTGAACCCAAGCGCAGAGGCGGGGGATTGTTGCGAACATGAAAAACGTTGGCCGTGGGTGCCAGCTTTCTTGTGCTACCACCCTCTCACAATTGGAAACCAGTCCGGGCTAGTGTCCTGTCCTCGAATTACCTGGCCGATCCGTCTGGTGTAATTACAGATAGACAGGTGGAGGTGAAACTCTAGTCATTTGAGGGACAGAGCACTAGTGTGGTGCCGCTGAAATAACCTTCATAATGAAATACAGCCTTCACACAGGTTCGGGCGCTGTGATTTATGCACGCTGTTTGAGGGACAGAACACCAGCTTCCCTGCAATTTGGCCGCTATTCAACTTTGTTAGGGAATCCGATCCGCGACATAACTGACATCTTTGATAGTTTAAGGCTCCTGTAATTCTGAACAGTAGTGACCGTTCAATGACTGACTACTCTGGATGAAGAGCCACTGTGAGCAGTCTTTGGTTGCCTGTGGTTTTTGAGGACATGTTTTTTGGAAATTGGCAGATGGGGGCTCACTACCGGATGA
>JBKQMK010000155.1:0-37451 GCA_052146735.1 Desulfomonilaceae bacterium
GTCGTCAGCTGATCCCAGAGATTCGTCTTCAATCAGGTGCTGCCTGCATCTCCGGGTTGAGGCTGTGCCGGCGCATGTTCCACAGACAGCCTTGCGCCAATATGGTTCAGTCCTTTGAGCCAATCCAAGCAGTTCGCTTAAATCTCGCCCTTGCTGTACGATTTTTTTTTGACAAATCCCTTGCTTTCATGGCCATACCCTTCTTCGCACATTAAGCACGGTCCCTTTTGCCGAAGCCTTCTCCTCAATCTCCCATATTGGCCCGGGCCGTGCATTTCGAAGGCTGCCATAGCCAGCCCCATCACATCCTCATACAGGACCGCGGGCCCGTGCATGTACCCGCTGCGGAAAGCCGCCTCGACGACCATCCATCCCCATGAATGCCGTTCACAGAAGCCCCAGGCTTTGCGCATCCGTTGCCGGGTTGACGGATTCATGATGCTCCCCTGAATAAACCACCACAGAAAATGGATCTCACCGGGGGAGAGTTGAAAAGGTACGGCAGCAGAGGATTTGGACACAATAGAAGCCTTCATGGTCAATTCTGTAGCTCTGCGATAATCTTGGCCAAATCAATTGCCGCAGTCTCAAGCTTCAACACATCTTCGGTGATGGCTTCGGCATGTTCCTTGCGCTTGACATAGGCAGCGTGAATAGCTCCGTGCGTGGCTGCAATGGTTTCCTGGAAGCGTTGGTCCAAGGTTAATCCAAATCGTCGGATTGCGTCATTCAGATTTTGCAGAGTCGCCCATCGAAGATTTTCGACGTTTTGACGAACCAGTGCGTCAATCTGTCTGGTAAGTCGCTTTTTCAGTCGGTTTATCCGAAGGGCCGCCGGAAGGACTTTATCGATGGCCTCTTCGGGGACCACAATTGGCAGACTCGGAACGCGTTTACGTAGCACCCAGTAGGGACGACGCTTCATTTCAAACGCTTCGGAGCTCTCCGGCGCGTGGTAGGGGATTTCAAAGAGTTCTGCCGCTGCACGTCGAATGAGTTCAATTAGTTCATCCGCCCTCTCCTGGTGCGGTCGCAAGGTTTCACTGACGTGCCGACCAAATCTCTGAGAGACGTCCTCAGCCGAGCTTTGGAAGAACGAAGTTACTTCATCCGCGAGGGCGTCCAAAACAGTCGCTTCATTCACTACTCCATCTTTCATGGCGGAGAAAGATGCTTCCACCACGCTCTCAAGGTGGTCCGCAGACCTCTGCCGGAGCGCCTCAGACTGCTGCTCCAACGATTCCAACGTGCGTTTTCTATCACCAGCCAGCAGATCTTGCGCGGTGATGCGCTGGCGCTCCGCGTTTTTCAGCTCTTTTTCGAAAACTTGCAAGCGCTTTTCGAGATCGTCGAGAGGCATTTGCAGGGAACGGATTTCCAGCCGGAGTCTCATCACCAGGTCTTCGAGAATATTCCGCACTTTTCTGCCGAGCGCTTCGCGCAGGGCGTTCGCTTTTTCAGAAACGAGAAAACAGATCAAATGCTCTTCGACTTCATTCAAGCCGCTCTGAGTCCATAAGCCGGCATCGCCGAAAAGCTTCGAGTCGAGTCCACGACGGGAGGACACACAGAAAATCGGGTGATCGTCAGTTACCCGGAGTTTCTCGGCAAGCACTTTCCTGAAAAAAGCCAGGGCCGCTTCCTTCTCGCACTCACTGAGGTAGTCCATTTTGTTAAAAATAAAGAAAAGACGGGAAACTCTGGAACGCACCGACTTTAGGAACTCCGCTTCCACTTCTGTAAGGGGTGGATCGGCCGAGACGACAAAGAGCGCAGCGTCGCACTGAGGAAGGAAATTGAGGGTGGCTTCCGTGTTGTGTGTGAAGGTGGACCCTATGCCGGGGGTATCTATCAATACCACGCCGTGTTGGAGGATAGTGGCTGGGTGAAAGATCTCTACTTGAAGAACCCCAAGCCGGTTTTTCGGGTTGCCCTCTTCAGTGACAAACCCATCCAGGATTCCCGCAAACTCCTCAGGGGTCTTTCCAGCGAATTCCTTCGCGGGTCGTTCGTCCAGGTAACGCACACGGATCCTCACCTCGGGACCGTATTCCACAAAAGTTGGTATGGCGGTCAACGGCACCACCGACGTCGGCAATAGCGCCTCGCCGAGAAAAGCGTTGAGAACCGTGCTCTTGCCGCGCCTGAATTGGCCTAAAACAGCAAGGTGGAACCGTCCCTCTTCCATCCGGGTACGGAGGGAGAGTAGTCTCTCGGTGTCTCCGGAGAGCGGACCACCCAGACAATCCACTATTTTCAATGCTTCACCGACGAGTAGCTGAAAATCGATTGAAGCTCGAGAATCTTGCTCGGGTGAGCACGATGAGGTCGCTGAACTGGAACTCTGTACTGTTTCAGAAGTCACGACAAACCCTCCTGAGGTACTCTGCTGCCGGCGGAACTGAACGGGAAGGCTCCTGAAAACAAAAAACCCACCTTTCGGTGGGCTCCAGTTATGCTGATCTCCCACCGCGAAATCTCTAGCGGTAGGAGTCATCAGCTCATTATGAGCATTTTGGGGGACTCCATCCCCATCGGATGCATCTTTTTTTATAGCTAACGGCAAGAAAAGTCAAGACAAGCGTGCAATCACTCATTTAGGGGCTGCAAGAGATTGTCATTGCGAGCGAAGCGAAGCAATCTTTTCCTTTAAGCCCTTGGATTGCTTCCTCGTTTCACTCCTCGCAATGACAGGAACCCGAATATTCCCCGCGTAAGTGAATGGATACGACCAGAGCTGATCTTAAATCAACGGGCTCCTCATCAATAGATCGAGGGCTCGGCGGGCGGTATCGGCCAGTTGCGGCTCTTGGGCCTCGAGTGACAGTAATTGGCGAAGATGATCTGCGGTGCGGAGCATCAGCATTGCCAGGTCTCCCTCATCGGCTCCAATGTTGGTAGTGAGTTCAGCCCAATCCACTTCTTCAGCCCACAGGAATACCGACGCGGCCGGCCAAAACATTATGGTCGGAACATCAAAACCTCTTGCCACCATGAACTGGGCAAGGGGTCGCAGCTTTTCCATCATGTGGCGGAATCTCTTCCAGAGCGGTCGTGTTCTCTCCCAGATCTCCCGGCTTATAAGAATTTCCTTGTCCTTGTCCAAAACAAACGGAGCAATGAGCGCGGCCAGCCCCTGAGGACCGAGTCCGCTAAACTCGCCCTGCCTTATCAGTTCGGCTATCAGGAGAGGATGATCCAACCTCAGTTGCGCAGCCCATTTGCCGTCGTAAGTCGGGACGCCGTGTTCGTCCAAGTAATTCAATTCAACAAGTAAATTCATGTGTCTTTGAAATTCCTTGAGCAACCTGGAGTGTACTTTGGCCGCGTGGCGAGGATTCTCACGAAAGGAAGCAAAAGACAGGGCGAGAAGTTTTCTCACACCGCCCGGGTCATGTGAGAGCAAGAGGTTGAGCGTCATAGAAAAGTTGACCGATATCCTGGATTGTAAGGGCTCCGGCTCAGAAAACACGAGTTCCTTCACCAGGCCGATGTTAAGAAATCTTCCCGGTACCACGAGAGTGAAGCCCGCGTTGTCCATTCCTCGTCTTCCGGCTCGGCCGGTCATCTGATGGAGATCCGTTGCGGTCATGTCCACGAAGGTTCGGCCATTGAAACGGTCGCTCTGCACGAGCACAACCGTCCGGGCGGGAAAATTGACTCCCGCCGCCACCGTGGATGTGGAAAAGATCACCTCCAGGTGGCCCAAGACCATCATTTTTTCGATCAGGAGACGCCAACCCGGAAGCTGGCCGGCATGATGTGAACCGGCCCTACAGTGTAGCAAACGGCTAAGCTGTCTATGGTGCGTTAATTCCGGATAAGCCGAAAGTTGGTCTTTCACTGCCTCCGCGAAACCTCCCTCTTCTGGTCCCAATGGCGCGGGAAGGAGGGTCTGCAAAGCGCTGTCGCAGTCCGACCTGGATTTCAGGAAAACGATCGCAGGGAGAAGTTGAAATTCCCTGAGGGTCTCAACAATCCCGTTTATCTCTGGATTTCTTGACTCCGGAGCTCTCTTCCTGCCCTTTTCCACCTTGGCGTATGGGGTAACCTTCGGAAAGAGACTTTTGCCTCGCAGGAAGGGGGTAAGCTCCCCGCCCGGCGTCCTGAAAAGCACGTGAAGTGGCACCGGACGTGTCCCAGAATAAACTACCGAGCATGATTTGCTTCGAATATGAGTGAGCCACCGGGCCACTGCCGCTGCATTGGAAATAGTGGCTGAGAGCAGGAGAAGTCTTACTCTGCCCGGTAGGTAGATTAGGACTTCTTCCCAGACCACCCCTCTGTCGATATCTCCCAGGTAGTGGGCCTCGTCCAGGATCACCAGATCGACGTCGATGTCGGTGCCGGTCTGCATGGCATCGTAAAGCTGGTTGCGAAGTATCTCGGTTGTACCCACGATCACTGGCGCGTCGGCATTCTCCTTGCGATCTCCGGTGAGGATACCAAGCTGGTCGCGGCCCAGCGCTTCCCCGAACTCTTCGTATTTAGCATTGGAAAGGGCTTTTAGAGGAGTCGCATACCATATCCGGCAACCGCGTGAGATAAATTCCTTTGTGGTTTCCAGGGCGATCCAGGTCTTCCCGGAGCCTGTGGGCGCGCTGACCAGCACATCCCCTTTGCGGACTTTTTGCACGGCTTCGTTCTGGAAAGGATCGGGAACGAAGGCAGCCGGTTCCGGTCTTCCTATGTCTGCGAGGAGACGTTCAGCTTCTCTATGAACGCGGGGGGCTATGGATTCCTGAATCGGGCCCTTGATTCCCCTTCTATGTCCCTGAAAAAAAGCTGGTTTCTTGCGAAATGACTTTTTCTGTTTTGGTTGAAATGGTCTCATTACTGAACCGAAAGCTACTCCAAGCTTGGCCTGATGACAAGTCCGTCGGACGCGGCATACTGTGGCTTCGGGAAGGGCGAAGGCGTTGCTCCTTACCTTGACCCTTATCAAGTACTGTTTTACGTTGTGAGTGTACTTTTAACATTTGGCGATCCGTGATTTCCGTGCTCTTATCAGGTTTGCCGTGCTCGGTGGCTTGCCGGGATGCCACGTGGATGAGACAACATGATCCAGGATCCGGAAAACGCTACGGAAATCATTCCGATACCACCGACAGATTTGACACGGTGAGGCGCAACTAATCGCGCACAGCTCTATAACTTTTGTCCACAAAGTCGCTCCAAAGTTTTCTGGCTGGTTGAGCAAGAGTTGAGCAATGCTTAAACAGAAAATTCTCGTGGTTGACGACGAAGAAGATATACTGGAGCTGATCCGCTACAATCTGGCCAAGGAAGGTTACCGGGTCGCCTGCGTCACCTCCGGTGAACAGGCGTTGAGAGAGGCCAAGGAAGGCGCTCCGGATCTGATTTTGCTTGACCTTATGCTTCCCGGCCTGGACGGATTGGACGTGTGTCGACGATTGAAGAGTGATCCTGTAACGAGCATCATTCCGATAATTATGCTCACAGCCAAAGGTGAGGACGCAGATATTGTAACCGGTCTAGAATTGGGCGCAGAGGATTACGTCACCAAACCGTTCAGCCCGCGCGTCCTATTGGCCCGTCTAAGGGCTTGTCTCAGGCGAAAGACGCAGGAAGAAACTGATGAAACTGCTGTTCTCAGGATCGGAGATCTTGCGATTAATCCCTCGCGCCACGAGGTGCTGGTTAAAGGCAAACGGGCGGCGCTCACTGCGACGGAATTTCGGATCCTGTATTTTCTTGCCCGTCGCCCTGGTTGGGTTTTCAGCCGCGATCAGATAATCAAGGCGGTGAAGGGAGACGACTATCCAGTGACAGAGCGCTCGGTAGACGTTCAAATCGCCGGGTTGCGGAAAAGGCTTGGCAATGCCGGCAACTCCATAGAAACTATACGGGGAGTGGGCTACCGGTTAAAGGAGTAACTAATGCGGAAAAGGCGAAAGTTGCTGTGGCAACTTTACCCTTCATACCTGATTATAATTGTCGTCTCGTTAACGGCAATGGCATTGTACACGTCCAGGACGATAAGAGTTGCGGGACACGAAAGAGTGGTTGAGAGCCTCAAGGTTCAAGCTGATCTTGTGGAGCAACTTGTCTCGAACCGACTCTCTCCAAAACATTCAGCCGAAATCGATGCTCTACTAAAAAACCTCGGCCGCAAAGTATCGACCAGAATTACTGTTGCTATGGCTTCAGGGCTGCCTTTGGGCGACTCGCAGGAAGACTCTGCACGTATGGACAACTATGCAGTACGGCCCGAGGTGAAAGAAGCTTTGACGGGTAAGATAGGAATCTCCACCAGATACAGCTTCACTTTGAACGCGAACATGGTCTATGTGGCCATCCCTGTAATGATCGACAGCCGAGTGGCCGGAATAGTTAGGACTGGGATGCCGGTCAGCGCGATGCGCTCAACACTGTTGACCACTTATGAGGAAATCTTTGCAGGGGGAATAGTTATTTTATTGTTGGCAGCTATCATAGGCTTCTATGCTTCTCGGAAGATAAGCCGGCCCATAACGGAACTTAAAACGGGCGCCATCCGATTTGCCGACGGAGACCTCCACTACAGGCTGGACGTTCCTAATTCTGAAGAGTTCGCAGCGCTTGCGGACGCGATGAACGCAATGGCGTCTCAATTGCACGCTCGTATAACAACGATAACCCACCAGCGAAACGAACTGGAAGCGGTCCTTTCGGGCATGGTGGAGGCCGTCCTCGTCATTGACGCTCACGAGAATGTCCGCAGCGTAAACCAGGCGGCGGAGAAGCTTTTTCAAATCAATTCGAGCAAAGTTAAAGGTAGAAAGGTCCAGGAGGCGATTAGGAATACAGACCTGCGCCGTTTTGTTACTGAGACGCTTTCACGTGAAGAGCCTCTTGAAGGGGACATAGTGATATTGGGCGACCCGGAAAAGTTCCTTCAGGCCCATAGCGCGATTCTTAGGGATTCCGATGGCAACACGGTTAGTGCCCTGGTGGTCTTGAACGATGTTACACGATTGAAGGCCCTGGAAAACATTCGCCGAGACTTTGTGGCAAACGTTTCTCACGAGCTAAAGACGCCCATCACGTCAATCAAAGGCTTCCTGGAGACTCTACGAGAGGGCGCTCTAAAAGATCCTGAACACGCGGAACGCTTTCTGGACATTATCATCAAACATACTGATAGGCTCACCGCAATAGTAGACGACCTGTTGAGTCTTTCCAGAATAGAACGCGACGCGGAAAAGGGAGAAATTGCCGTTCAAGACCAGCCATTAGCCGAAGTTATTGATGCTGTGGGCAAAGTCTGCAGGAAAAGGGCGCAAGTGAAGAACATAAAGTTGGAGTTCGAGGTTGATGATACGATTGTGGCGAAGATCAATTCAACGCTCCTCGAGCAAGCCATCGTCAACCTCGTGGACAACGCGGTCAAATACAGTGAACCAGGGCAAATAGTCACCGTTCAAGCTGAGAAAACAGGCGAAGAAGTAGTTATAAGGGTCGTGGACGAAGGATGCGGAATACCTAGAGACCATCTTGAGCGCATATTCGAGCGCTTTTATCGGGTCGACAAGGCAAGGACCCGAAAGGTGGGCGGCACGGGCCTCGGGCTGGCCATCGTAAAACATATAGCGAGCGCTCACGGCGGGCGCATTACCGTACAAAGTTCTCTCGGCCGCGGTAGCACTTTTTCTATTTACCTGCCGGCTGGCGAGTAAGGAGTAAATGATGAGAGTCAGACTGCAAAGAGATATTGATAAGTTGAAAGCACGCGTTTTGTCCCTGAGCACTCTGGTGGAAGAGCGTTTTCGTCTGGCAGTGAAGTCTATTGAATGCCGAGACGCGGAGTTGGCGCGAGAAGTTATTGAAGGTGACATAGAAATAGATCATCTGGAGGTTGACCTTGAGGAAGAATGCCTTAAGATCCTCGCTCTGCATCAACCGGTGGCCGACCATCTCCGCTTTATTGTCGCGATCTTGAAGATGAACAATGATCTGGAGCGCATCGGCGACTTTGCAGTGAACATCGCGGAACGCGCGGAAAAGATCGCCGTGCAAGGCGAGGTGCCCGTTCCTTTCGATTATTTCACCATGTGCCAGAAGACAGGTGAAATGTTGAAGAAGAGCCTGGATTCACTGGTAAATCGGGATTTGCACTTGGCTTACGAGGTGTGCGCTCAGGACGATGATGTCGATTTCATGAAGAATGTTATGCAGGCCCAGTTTGCAGAGGAAATACGCAAAGATCAGGGTCACGTTGAATCAATGATCAACCTGTTTCTGGTATCTCGCCACCTGGAGCGCATTGCAGACCACGCGACAAACATTGCCGAAGACGTGATCTACATGATCTCAGGGGAAATCCACCGCCACCGAGGCGCGGATTACGCGTGAGAAGCTGTATTCCTGGGGAGCCAATGCCAGCACGGCGCAATCATTTCTTGGACGACTTCTCGTCATAGAAAAGGATGTCCAACATCAGAGCGACGCCACCGCCCGCGGCCGTGAGGAAAAAGATGATGGCGAGGCCGGGATAGCCCAGAATTCGGAAAGAAGTCGGCACATTCATCAACATTGCAGCGCCGACAATGAGCGCTGCCAGCACTAGCCCGAGCGTGATGCGATTGGCAATCTTTTGAAAACCCGTCATTAGACTCTTTTCATCAATCGCATTTACTTTCACCTCGATCTCGTTGTCAGCCATCCTGTCGAGGATTCTGTTCACTCTTTGAGGGAACCGCTCTGCCAAGTCCTTTATTTCTATCAAGCCGCTGAAGATGTGGCCCGGAGAAGCGCTTTTCATGACACGCCGACGGGTAATTTGTACAGCATTAGCTCGTATTGAAGCGTTGGGATCGAACTCAGGGTCAAGCGTGCGGCCCACCTGGTCCAGATTAAGCAGTGTCTTTCCAAGCATTGTGAGTTCCGTAGGAAGCCTGATCCCCGCGTCTCCGGCGATTTGCGCAACCTCGAGTACGATTGTCCCGACCTCGATCTGCCTGACGTTCATATCCTGATGCCGTATGATCAGGTCAGCAAAGCGGCCCAAAAAGTCTTCACGATCAAAGTCTTGCCTTTTTTCGCCGATCCTCATCACAATGGCCGCGGCGTCTTCGGCCCGCCCTTCCGTGATCGCCAGCACAAGCTGAAGCAACCTCTCCTGAAGGTTCGGCGAAATGTGACCAACCATCCCCAGGTCCAGCAGGGCAATCCGCCCATCATCGGTAAGGAAAACGTTGCCGGGGTGAGGATCGGCGTGGAAAAAGCCGTCCACAAAGATCTGCTGAAAATACGCCCGAAATACCTGGTCGGCAAGCTCGGCCCCGTTGATTTCCACGGAGGTCAGTGGACTGAACGAAGTAATCTTCTTGCCTTGTATGTACTCCATGGTCAAAACCCGCGAGGTAGTGTAATCCTCAATGGGCGACGGAATCACAATGCGAGCGAATTCTTTGAGGTTCTCACCCAAAACTAAAAGATTATGGGCCTCCTGGCGGTAATCCAACTCGCGGAACAAGCTCCTGCGGAACTCTTCCAACATCTTGTGAAATTCGTATCGCTCTCCCAACTGGGTGTGGTTGTCCAGAAATTCTGCGATCTCCATCAAGGCTTCGAGATCTTGTACAATGAGCTTGCGGATTCCCGGCCGCTGGACTTTTGCGGCCACTGGTCTGCCATCTCGCAAGCGAGCATGATGCACCTGGCCAAGCGACGCGGCTGCGGCGGAAGCCTGATCGAACGCGGAAAAAGCTTTGGAAATCGAGACCCCGATTTCGGCCTCGACTATAGCCTCCACTTCTTTGTAAGGGAACGGGCCGACCCTGTCTTGAAGCCGGGTAAGCGCCTGGAGATAGGGGAGAGGAAAAAGATCCGCGCGGGTTGACAGAAGTTGTCCCAGTTTTACAAAAGTGGGCCCCATCCTTTCAAGATCATCAGCCAGCGCTTGGGCCTCGGGAACAATCTCGCTGGTGACCGGGGCCCGGCCAGTAAGCACGTCCTCGAGACCCGCATGTTTGACCAAGTCGGACCGGCCGTACTTTACAAGCAACCAGGCGACATCTTTGTAGCGCTTCAGATGTTCAGGCTTGAGTGAAATTCCCATCTTGAACCTCCAGTCGACGCAACAAAAAGGGCCCTTATAAATAGTGGACTCGACAGGAGGCAATCAGTTCCTGAAGTGGGATGTGCTACCCGAATCGGCCGGTGACATATTCCATTGTCTTTTCAACTTTTGGATTTGTGAATATTCTTGATGTCTCGCCGTACTCGATGAGCCGGCCCAGATACATAAATGCAGTGTTATCCGAAACGCGTGCAGCCTGCTGCATGTTGTGAGTCACAATAACGATAGTGTAACGGCCGCGAAGCTCGTCTATAAGGTCCTCGATTTTTGCTGTGGCTACAGGATCCAGTGCGGAACAGGGCTCATCCATGAGGAGCACATCGGGATTTCCCGCGATGGCCCTTGCAATGCACAGGCGCTGCTGTTGCCCCCCCGATAGCCCCAGAGCATTGTCCTCGAGCCGATCTTCAACCTCGTCCCACAGAGCAGCCGCTTGCAGCGCGTTTATCACGGTCTCCCGAAGGGTCTTCCTGTCCCGGATTCCATCCACACGCAATGGGTAGCTAACGTTGTCCGCAATGGACATGGGGAACGGATTCGGCTTCTGAAACACCATGCCCATGGCCTTGCGCAGTCCGATCACGTCTACGTCCGGATCATAAATGTCGGTGGCGTCGAGAAGGATTTTGCCTTTTGTTGTGAGCCCGTCGATAAGATCGTTCATGCGATTGATGGATCGCAGCAAGGTGGATTTTCCACAGCCGGAAGGCCCAATGAGCGCCGTGACAAATCCCTTCTCCACAGTCATATTTACGTCAAAAAGGGCCTGCTTATGGCCATACCAAAGGTTGAAATCCTCAATGGCCATCAGAGTCCCCTGCGGCCCTTTTTCAAAGTGGTATACGGTGCCGTTTGATGTGTCCGGCGTTTCAGTCATAAAAGACTTCCTCCTAAAAGTGCCCCGTGAAGAATTTGCGCTTCAGCCGGTTCCTGATCATGATAGAAGCCGCATTCATGGCGAATACCAAACTAATCAGCAGCAGCGTAGTGACGTAAACCATCGGCTTTGCCGCTTCGGAGTTTCGAGACTGAAAACCTACGTCGAAAATATGAAATCCAAGATGCATGAAACTTCGATCGAGGTGTATGTACGGAAAGAAATGGTCGATGGGCAATTCCGGCGCGAGCTTCACCACTCCAATTAGCATGAGAGGCGCGACCTCGCCCGCTCCACGTGCCATCGCCAGAATCAGACCGGTCATTATTCCGGGCATGGCGCGCGGCAGCACAATGTATTTTATTGTCTGCCATTTTGAGGCCCCGCAAGCCAATGAACCCTCACGCATGGATTGCGGTACTGCAGCAAGAGCCTCTTCAGTGGCGACAATTACCACCGGGACCGTCAACAGAGCCAGAGTTAACGATGCCCACAGCAGGCCGCCGGTACCGAAAGTCGGGGTCGGAAGCCGTTCAGGATAGAAGAGACGGTCAATATTCCCTCCGAGTATGTAAGCAAAGAATCCCAGGCCGAAAACTCCGTAGACGATCGAGGGAACACCTGCCAGATTGTTGACGCAAATTCTCACCAGCGAAACCAGACGCCCCTGCTTGGCATACTCCCTGAGATAGAGGGCTGCGATCACGCCAAAAGGCGCCACCAAGAGCGCCATGAGAACCGTCATGCAGAAGGTCCCGAAAATCGCGGGCATGACCCCGCCTTCGGTATTTGCCTCTCGGGGTTCCTGTGTCAGAAATTCCCACCAGCGAGACACATATACGCCGACCTTGCCGCCAAGAGACAGTTTATTTGCAGGATAAAATCTAACAATGTCGGATAATTTCAGCGTCTTCTCACGGCCGCTTACATCCGCCAGGGTTATTGTGTATTGAGCATCTTTCTCCTTGATCGCCGCGACTTCCTTGGCCAGGTCACGGTATTGCACCTCAAGTCGCTCCGAGTTGGTCTTGAACTCTTTTTCGGCCTCAGCATATTGTGGACTTTCCTGGCCGTATTGGAGCCCCACTTTCTTGAGCTTCAGGCGTTCTTCTTCCAGATAGTGGTTAACTGAGGCTATCTCACCGCGTTCTATTCCTCTAATGCGGTCACGTCGCTTAGCACCGCCGGTCTGTTCCACTTCCAATGTTTCGATGGACAGCGAGCTTTTTTCCATGACCTTCCCGTTAAGGTCAAGGGACTTGATAATCCCAATAAAAGGACCCCATTCCATTCGTTCCACGAAGAACATATTCTCAGGAGTGGTACTTCCAGTTATTTCATAATCCACCACCCATCTGAAGTCCTCGTTGTACAAGTCGAAATTCCCTGTACGGTAGAGTGTTCTCTGTGCAAAGCCTTCGTGGTCCGCGATCTCCTTGCGCGTTTCCTCACTCAATTTTGCCAACACTTCGGGCCCAGGCCTGAATTTCTCGGCACGGGCAACTTCACCTGCCAGTTTAGAACCGTCACGAAGTAGGACGACCTCAATCGGGCGAGGATAGAAGGTGAGAATGCCGTTGTACACGATAAGAACTATGAAGCCGATTATCATCGCGATTCCGACACAGAGCCCACCGCCAAATAACCACAGGAAAGGTTCGCCCCGGGCCTTAAAGTCCCAGACCATAGACTTTCTCTGTGTTGCTATCAACTGAGGGGCTGATGCAGCCTCATCGGCGCCCTGACCGGTTGCTTTGGAATTCACGCTCAACCTGACTTCTGAGTTAAAGGCTTTTCCGATGGCCTTGCCCCCGGTTCCCTCGTCATTCCGGGCGGGGTTCTCTTTGTATCGACGCGTCTTCATGGCCAGAGCCCTTACAGTTGCATGGCACGTTTGCGAAAATGCAAACGCACGAGTTCAGCGACCGTGTTTATGACAAAGGTCATGGCGAAGAGTACCAGTCCCGTGAGAAACAGCACGCGGTAGAGGCTTCCGTCCTTCGGGGCTTCAGGCATTTCAACAGCAATGTTTGCCGACAAGGCCCGTAACCCGTCGAATACGTTCAAGTCCATGAGAGGCGTGTTTCCCGCGGCCATGACCATGATCATGGTTTCGCCTACCGCACGCCCCATGCCGATCATGACTGCCGAAAAGACGCCGCTTAGAGCCGTGGGTATGATGATCCAAACCGCTGTCTGCCATAATGTGGCGCCACAGCCCAGGCTTGCTGAGCGTAGATGGTCCGGCACTGCACTGAGGGCATCGTCCGCCAGCGTGTATATGATGGGAATTACCGCGAAGCCCATGGCAAAGGAGACTATCAAAGTATTACGCTGAACGTATGTACCTACCAAGCCGTCGCGGGGGTCCAGTCCCAGCGCTTCGAGGAACATAGCCAGAGCGTACGACACGGCCGCAGTAGCAGCCGCGATGCCAAGCCACCGGAGGAAATCCAGGATCGCGGAATAAGGCATAGGTACTCTCCGGAGATAAACAGTGAACCGATACCCGAAAATTCGACCGGCCAACAGACTTGCCAGCAACCCCATGGCGGGTGTTATCAGCAGGAACAAGAACGGACCGGCGCTGCCGGTCCCGCCGTTTAACCAGGATTTGAAATTCCCACCGAAGAAAAGCCGTTCAAATATAGGACCCGCCAGATAGGCCAGATACAGTGATCCGCCGACCACCACGAACATCAAGCAAAACTTCGGGATCCCTTCAAATCGCAGTACCACAGGCGACGGCAGCGATTGCCACAAATATGCGGCAATAATGAGTGACATGGGCAAAACAGCAAAGATAAGAACGACCGCTGCTATCCACGTCTCGATTACGGGGGCCAAAACAAGCGCCGCTACAAAACCGAGCACCACGGACGGGAGGGACGCCATTACTTCCATGACCGGTTTCACCTTCCCCCGGACACGGTAGGGCAAGACTTCTGATGTATAGATTGCTGCGAGCAAAGCTATCGGTATGGCGAATAAAAGCGAATAAAAGGTTCCTTTGAGCGTACCGAAAATCAAAGGTACTATCGACACCTTGGGCTCAAACGCGTCCGTAGCCCCTGCGGATTGCCAGGTGTACGTAGGCTCGGGATAGTCTTCGTACCATACCTTGCCGAACAGGGTATGAAGAGAGATTTCGGGATGGGGCACATCGATGGCCCAGTAGCTTGTTCGCCTATCACTTCTCACGGCAAGCAATCCGTTGAGCTGTGGAGCAAGAACCATAGCTTCCTGGGACACCTTATCCGGGGATGAACTCAGGCGCAGCAGCGTCTTTTGACTGGTGCCGTGACGAAGCCAGATTTGCCCACTCGAATCCGAGGTTGCAAATGTCTTCCCTCGTTGGCTTGGGGCAAATCCCGTAACCGATGAACTGTGGGGATTGAATTCCCTGGTACGCACCAAAGTAAGGCCGTCGCTCGAAGCTGCGCCCTTTCTTTCCAGCAAGAAGAATATGGTGACGGATCCATCGGACCCGCCGACCACCATCGACTTGTCGCCCAGAAGGAAACCAAGAACCGTCACCTCCACACCAGAAGGAATGACGCTAACTGTTTCCGCGAGGACAGGATGCTCGAAGTCCCGCATACTGTAACGGTGTACGGTGCCGTCGGCCTTGGCCAGGTAAACATCGTCCCCCATTCCAGTGACCAACACATGACTGATGTGATCTCCATCCGGAATTGCGGGAAGTCGCGTTTTGACAGTGTTGGAGGTCATTTTCCTTGTGAATAAGTTCATCTTCGATTCGGCCAGCACTACCGTTGCGAGCCCCTGACTATCCACTGCGGCAAGCCTCTTTTTCGGCCGTTCCCCGAACTCAGTGAAGCGGTAGTCCAAGGCAACGATCGGCGAGCCGGATTCGGAGACCTGGATTTCATCCTCCAGTTCAAGACGCACGGAAGTCTTTCGGATCTGCTTGCCCGTAATGGTCGAGTAAATTGCTGAACCGTCTGAACTGTCCTGATCATTTATTTTCTTCAATCCGACCGGCATTGCGTCGAGCGGCAGGACTTCGCCGGTGAACAAGATCCGACCGAATCGCACAGTCCCATCCGAAAAACCGAGCGCCATGTTCGAAGTATCGAGGCTTTGAGCAAAGGCCGTAACTGTCTTGCCTTTCAGGTCGAAAGACGGCGCGGTCAGAAGAGTGCCCGTCTTTGCGTGCCAAGCGGAAACAGTGCCGTCCTTCATGGAGCATGCCGCGATTGTTTTGTGCTCGTCCATGGTGAGGCCAAGAATAGGTTCACGTTTGACATCGAGAGCGTAACCCGATTGGGATTCCACTGTCCCGCCTTCGAACAAAGGCACAACCTCGTACACGAGGAAGATCATTATCCCCAGCACGGCCGCGATCACGAGAACCCCACCGATCGAAATGACCCTATCGGCAGTACGGTCGGCGATCAGCACCCAGCGACGGGTCTTTTTCGGCCCCTTGGCCTCGAAATTAACCATTATTTTTCTTGCCTCTCGATGGTGCGGACAAAATGCAACACAGCTTCCGGGAAGAAGCAATCATTTGATGTCCAATTGCTTCATATCTTCGTCTGCCAGGGCTTTTGACACAGGAAAGAACCCATCCTTGACAACGACCTGTTGCCCATCTTTGGAAAAGACGTATTTGATGAACTGCGTCACGAGAGGATCCAGCGGTTCCTGCGGCTTTTTGTTAAAGTAGATATAGAGAAACCGGGCAAGCGGATAGTCACCCGTGTAGGCGTTTTCTACGTCAGCATCAAAGCACTTCCCCTCCTGAACGGCCAAGGGAACGATCTTCACGTCCGCCGTCTTGTAGCCCACACCGGAATATCCCATAGCATATTTGTCGGAAGCCACTCCCTGTACCACCGCTGAAGATCCCGGCTGCTCCTTGACGCTGTCCTTGTAGTCACCCCTGAAAAGAGCCACGTCCTTGAAATAGGCATAGGTGCCTGATGCGGAATTGCGGCCATACAGGGAAATTGGCTTGTCAAACCACTCACCTGTGAGAGCGAGAGCACCCCATGTCTTGATGTCCTTGGCGCCGCCCCCTTTGCGGGTTTTAGAGAAGATGGCGTCAAGCTGCTTCAGCGTCATGCATTTGATAGGATTGTCTTTGTGGACAAATACGGCCAGCGAATCTACGGCAACACGAACGACCGAAGGCTTATAACCGAATTTTTTCTCAAATGCCTGGATTTCCGAGGACTTCATTTCCCGTGACATCGGGCCGAACTGGGCAGTGCCCTCGATTAGGGCGGGGGGAGCGGTGGATGATCCTTTACCCTCCACGGCGATTCTCACTCCGGGATATTTTGCTCTGAAACCTTCGGACCAGAAAGTCATGAGATTATTCAAAGTGTCCGAGCCGATGGATTTCAGATTGCCGGAAATACCGCTCACAGGCTTGTACGAGGGTAGCGTGGGGTCTATGTCCACTGCGAACCCGTTTGTGGCGACCAGCAGGCTCGCAAAAACTACCCCCAGAATTAGAATCTTTAACATCCTCACCTCGCTGGCACCCCCGACTTGGCCGCCGACTGGATAGCTTTTGTGCACAGCAAACCTTGGCCTCCTTTTGTTAGAAAACTGTTAGGACAAGAATAGAAAATCGTTAGCGAACGATTTTGCCATGAAACCAAAGAAGAGGCGCAGTCTGGTCCGGAGACGCTCTTTTGACATTGTGCGTAACGACCAATATTATAAAGTGATGCCATCGTATTCTTCGATGAGCCAGCTCGTACGCTGAGTGGGGAGAAGTTGGCAGGCACATGAATGCGGATCAGATTCTGGCAGGCCAGCTACAGCCGGACGCGAAAGTGCGAGGTGACAATTGGGCCGGCTGAGGGAGCGGTACTATATCGAGAAGGGATTACCTGGAGATCATGAGACGAAAGGGCTTTGTGGAACCGGAGCTAGTCGCGGAAACAGGCTTCAATGCCTCGCCTGTAACAAAGGGCGTTTTGATTAGGGTACGGAGGGCTTCAGCATCAGTAGATAAACAGGATGTCGGAAGCTGTTCCGGCCTTTGAAGCACGCGACAGGCCGAGGGACGGATCGCTTCTGTTACTCCATCAATATGTCCGCTACCGTAAGGAATAGATCCGAGTCACGTACCACGCCTATAAGCTTATCGCCTTCGTAGACCGGCAGCACGGTAATCTTGTTATCATAGATCATCTTGAGAGCTTGCAGAAGACCGGCCTCGGAGTCTATCGTACCCTTGATCTTCAGCATCACGTCTTTGACCTTTGTCTCCGCATTTTTTATCACCCGAGCCCTGAACCCCAGCCTTGTTTCGTCAAGGTCCGCGGAATCGGCCTGAGCAAAGGCGATTGAGACACCCAGAGCTTCCAGCTTGGTAGTCAAACCTCCGGCAATCTCAGGGATCAGGACTTTGAGAATGCACTTGAAGTCCAGAATTCCTGCTAGCTTACCTGAATCATCCAGCACCATGATGGTTCTGTGGCCTGCTTCCGTGCATTTCCCGTCTTCCACCTGGCAATAAATCTTCCTCAGTGCCGGCACGGCCTCTCTTAATGGTTTGTCAGGGTTTGTCACCGCGTATTCGCTGAGAGGAATGAGTATATCTTTTACCTTTTTGGTTATGGGCATCAGCGCTTCTCCCCTGTATCAGAAATAGTAGTGCCGTCGGACAAGTGTGGCTGTAAACTGAAGACCGGGCCGCATCCCCCGGACGACTATCGGAGCCCGGCCCAGAGACCACCGGCAGGCAGTCACCAACGCCGGCCGGTCAATGGCCGCCGGAGCTAAGTATTCCACTGGCCGCCAAGCCAAGGATAAGTGCTTCCAATACTCCAAAGCATGCATACAGCTTATCGCCATCCTTCCACAAGACCGGGACAATCCGCAAGAAGCATACAACGGTCACGCCTGCGAGCATCGCAATGCCTATGAAATTGATGAAATCTCCGTAATATACCATTCGGACCCATGCCCAGCCGCTATGAATGTTGCAATGATGCAGGTAATCGGAAACACCCATGGTCCAGCATTTGGGGATGTCATTGAGTGGTATGTACGGCTTCATGATCCCGAAGACGTAAAGGAAGTATGTCACGAGCAGGATGAGCAGGCCTAAATACATCCCCTTTTCGAGAAGATTCGCGTAAACTATCTGTTCAGGCGTCGCTTGTAGGGACCTTTGGGAGCTATCGGTCATAATCTTACCTCCTCGGTTCCGAGCTAGTCTCTGTGTGTCGGCATTGTCTATTCTGAATTACTTTATAACCCAAGCCCTTTAGTCAGAGCTTTGATTCCTGCGAAGCCCAGCATTCCGATAACAATCCACCGCACGACTCCCGGCTTCGCCACTCGCAGGAGCCTGACCCCCACGAAAGATCCCAGCATGATCCCGATGAGTGAGGGAACTACCATCATTGGGATTACGCAACCATTGTTCAGATAGATCCAGGCGGCAGAGGTATCTGTGATTGATAGGAGAAACTTACTGGTCGCCACACTGATTTTCAAGGGCGCTCCCATGAGCAGATTCAGTACGGGAACATTGGCCCAACCCGCCCCTAAGCCGAACATGCCCGCCATAATCCCGATAGCAATGAACAGGATCAACCCCTGAGCAGTCCGATGTATTTTCCAGTCAATGACCTGGCCAGTGCTCGCCTCCTGATAAACCCCGTAGATTCGCAGAGCCGAAGAGAGCCGGTCTGCCGTCGGCACTTCCGGAACCTCGGATTTTTTTGCCGTCAACATCAGGATGCAGATTCCTAGTATGGTAGCTCCCAGAGCTATCTGAACCACCTGAGTGGGTAATGCCAAGCCGATCATGGCTCCCACAATGGAAAAAGTCGAAGCTATTAAGGCTACAGGAACAGCAAGCCGTAAACTGGCAAGATTCAATTTGAGCAAGCCTGGCCCGGCCGCAAGCGCACCGCAAAGAGCGACGAGCAACCCGGCTCCTCTCACAAAGTCAAGATGAAATGGGAAAAAGCCGCTAATAATAGGCACAAACAGAACTCCACCTCCAACACCCCCGAGAACTGCTGCCACTCCCATAACGAAGGTGACCACCAACAGGACAATCGGCCACATCCACCAGGGGTAGCCGCCATCAATCCCTTCGGGAGCTACCGGAGCGGTTGCAGCCATGACAGAGTGCGCCATAACCGGCGCTAACAAGAAGCAGACAAAGGCGATCAAAGCCAGTTTATCCAGTTTCGACATTTCCAGCTCCTGTTAATTCATTGCAGCATCACGGCTGCCCGCCAACCCCATGGAAACTCGTCAAGCCCTAACTCTGTTTCGTCGACATCGGCAAAAACCGGCTCGTATGCGGAAACGCCCAAAATAAGGGCCATTTCCTACATCAGCCTTCCCTCGATGCCTGAGCCCTTGGTCGCGCCGTGCAGCGGCCACCGTATTAATATGGGTACGGATTGTGGAGTATAATGACGTATTTCGGCTTCTGGGAAGCCAAGCCTTCTTACCACAACCTGGTAAAGTTATCGTGCCTGCCGGACGTTACACCGCGATTCCGAAAGATCCGGTGCACTACCGCGAGCCCGCTACGACTCTCGTTTCGCTATAGTCTTGTCAATCTCCGCCCGACGAATTCGATCCTCTTGTTCGGATTTACGTGCGTAGGCCCTTAAAATCTTTGCAACAAGATCTTCCGTGTCTGTGGGCTTCATGAGATAATCATATGCTCCCAGCTTGAGTCCCTGAATTCCACTTTCAATGGTGGCATGACCTGTGAGCATTATCACTTCGATCAAAGGTTTGATGCGTTTGATCTCACGGAGAGTTTCGACGCCGTCCCTCCACGGCATTTGCACATCCAGGACGACCACATCCGCTTCATGCTCCTGCAGCTTGGTAAGCCCCTGATCTCCACTCAGCGCGGTCTGCACACTGAATCCCCGAGCCTCCAGACGCTCGGCCAAGACTTCCACGAATTGCGGTTCATCGTCAATCAGAAGCACTTTCACAGTCATCAACTTGGCTCCAACAGCCTACTTGTCTTTTTTCCCCTCGTCCATGATTTCTCGGGCTGTCTGGAACTCGCCTGCCTCCGCAAAAGTGGCTGCCACCATGGTATCTTCCAATTTTTTCTTATAGGCATTCTTGAGCGTGATAATCAGCTTCTCGATGTCCACGGGCTTTTGCAGGTATGCGAAGGCCCCCAGACGCCGAGCTTCGGCCTCATCCTTCTCAGAACCATGCCCCGTCAGGATTACAACTTGGACCTGAGGGTAAGCTTTCCTCACACGCCGCAAGACTTCCATACCGTCTATACCCGGCATCTTAAGGTCAAGAACCATCACATCCGGAACTTGGTCCTCGACGATCTGGAGGGCAGCCTCTCCGCTGAGAGCCACATCGGAGTCAAGGTCACGCATTTGCATCCGCTCGGCGAGGGTTTTGACGAAGTCTTCCTCGTCATCAACCATAAGCACTTTAAACTCCTTCATCTTTCCCTCCATCTATTGGTTGCGGTTATGGGTTGTCATAGAAAAACCGGTTCCGAGAACTTCTTCTAGAATCAGGCCGAGCCTTGTAGCGGTACGCGGACGGCCGACGCGAAAAGACAGCGTGTTGTGCTCAAACTCCCTCTTTTACGAGGAGCAGGCGCAGCAGAAGTAGCTCCTTTTCACATTGTGCTGTAGCCGGAAATAGATATGATCCTGAAGGACCCAAACCGTCTTGTTGAGCCTACCAGACACGCATGAAGCACGTCAACACTTTTTCTGCTCCGCTGTAGCTCACTCAATTCAGATTGGAACTGTTCCGAAGCGCAAGTGAACACCCCTGAGCCCCACCGCCTCGAAAAAAGACTCCTGTACCGCGGACACATGACCGTACCAGATCCGAATACCCTTGAGCCCTAGCGCTTCCGCAAAAGTTTCTTTCTTGGTGTCGGCGTCAAGGATTTCCTTGGCAACGTCATGACAATTTGCTTCGGCAAAGGCGACAGCAGCGAAAGTGGTATTAAGGCTTTGGAGAATGCTGACCGGCTGCCTTGCCTCATCGGGAGCGAGGCCCACCATTTCGAGAGCGGTCTTGTGTTCGCCCGCTTCTGCGAATGCCACGGCTGAAAACCAGTTTTCGAGTCTTTTCGCCCAAGAACTCATAACCGTCTCCTTGTCTTCGCGTGTCACAGCGATTTTGAGAAATAAAAGGCTGCGCCAGGATCCGTCTGTTACTGCAACTACCACAATGTATTATGAGACCGAGCCGATGAAAGTGCAACCAAGAAAAAAGCTCACCGGACCGGCCTTGTACTCTCCACGCCGTGGAAAGCTATCCAGCGACATGGCCGAACTTGATGTTGAGCCAGACGGGGGGATTACCGGGGTCAATCCTTGCTTTGAGACTGAGGGCGCTCTCTTGCAGCTCAACCCATTCCGGCAATGCGGCCAAGTCCAAAGCCTTGTCTTTACTGGTTTCGTTGTTCGAAGTCGAAGAGAGTTCCACGGTGGCCTCACCCTCTCCCTGCTGCAGCGGGTGAAGAGTGATGGTGGCTCCTGTCCCGACAATGTTCATGAGCAGTTCGACACACTGAAAAAGCAGCATCTGAATCTTAAGCGGATCTGTAACAAGGATTACCGACCGCTCTTGGGGTGCGACGCCCAGCGAAATCCCTTTCAACCGGGCAAATCGTTGTGATAGGAAGACCACTTGGCAGGCAACTTCGTTAAGGTCGAGGCCGGCACTGGTTTCATCCGTGAGGTGAGCAAACGTGTTGAGCCGGCCGGTAAGATCAACCCCACGGCCTACCTGATCGCCGATATTGGAGAGAACTTTGGAAAACTTTTCTCGGAGCGGAAAGGCCGCGTCGCCCGAGAGCGCCAAGAGGTCCTGCATCAGCCCGGCAGATTCCCTTATGATTGCCAGGACATTTTTTAGCTCGTGGGTGACCCCGGCAGTGATTCTTCCCATAAAAGCGGCTTTATTAGAGTCAGAGGCATTCACACTTCACCTCCACATCCCTTTTTCACGGCTTCTCCTATTCTCTCAATTAAATCCTCAATCTGCAACGGTTTCATAAGATAGTCAAAAGCACCCAACCGCATGCCCTCCATGCCGTCCTGTGTAGTCCCGATACCTGTGAGAAGAATTACCGGTATGCCCGGGAAGTCAACCTTAATGCGCTCTAGCACCTTGAGCCCTCCCATGCCCGGCATCATCAAGTCCAGGACTACGACATGAGGTGGGTCGGCGGCTATCTGCCGAAAGGCTTCCAACCCGTCAGTGGCTATCCGGGTTTGAATACCCCGCAAACACAGCCTCTCAGCGAGGGTTGAGACGAATTCCACCTCATCGTCAACTAGAAGCACTTTCAAAGCTTCCATGGCACTTTCCTGGTTTCTGCGGAACCTGAGCGCTGACACCGAGCGGGGTCCAGCTTTCAGAGATTCACCTACAGGTAGGTCCAGCAACGGTCTTCCCACACGAAATGATCGAAATAAGGAAGTCTCGCAACTGATTGGGATAATTTATCACCCTACGACCTGTTTGACCATGAGATTCTAGCTGCGTCGTTCGGCCTCTCCTTTGGCTCAGAAGTTCCTTTCACTCCCCGCTCGGATGCGACAGTGTTGACACGGGCAACCTAATGGCGAACGTTGTGTCCCCTTCGGCGGATTCTGTCACTTTGATGCGTCCACCCAGCTTTTCCACTGCGCTGTAACTGGCGGAAATCACATTAGCGGACTTCGTTTGCAAATCATCGTTGGGCCTTTTAGGGAAAGAGGGCGAACTGACTTGCGAAATCGTTATGAGAATCTCGTTGGCATCGGCTGCATAGCTGGTGTCAACATTAATCAAACCGGCTTTGCCGATCACATCAATAGACTCATCCAAAATGTCAAAAAAAACCTGCTGGAGCTTTGTGGCATCGGTCCTTATTTGCGGAAGTCCCTCCCCATGGTTCACATGTATGCCAATTCCCATGAAGTACGCTTCACTTTCAAGAAGGCTGACAACTTCGGTTAACAAACGATTGGCATCGACTGCCTCGCGGTCTTGTGCGATGCCTCGTCCAAAATTCAAGAGTCGATGAGTAACCGTCTTGCAGCGCTTGACCTCACGCTCGATCTTGGCGATGCAATCCCGATAGGTTTCAAAATTCTTGCTCGCTCTGACATCTTGTTCATCAAGGAGGTCCTTCATCCATCCAGCCATTCCCCCGACTATCGCGAGCGGATTATTGATCTCATGAGCGATCCCGGCCGCCATCCTTCCCAACGCTATCATCTTGCCTGACTGCGCCCCAGAGTCAGTGTGAATTCTTTTCTGTCGGGTAAGCCGCGCGGATTCCCTTATGACGGATCGGACGGTAAGGATTGTACCTCCCAAGATCAGCAAAACGCCACCCGCCACGATCAAACCTTGCGTATATCGTGCTTTCAACATTGGGGCCATCTGCTCTCGGTAATCCTCCTTCACAACCAACGCCCAGTCGAGGTTTTGGAGGTGTGTTACCGCGACGAAACCGTCTTCTGTCCCGTAATGCATTTGCACGACTTTTGTGTGTGGGACCAAGGAAAAATCAGGGCCGTTGGGAGGTCGAAGGCGACTGCCGCCGAGACTAGGTGATGTCTGCAGCAGATTGCTCTTGTTAACAATAAAGGCGCAACCCTTATTACCTGCCTGTGCGGAATGTACTATTCTGTCAATCGCTTCCGCTTCGAGCACTGCCCTAAGAATCCATTGGCTGCCGTAAGGAAGGGCCACCGCAATAAAGAAATGCGGTATATCCCGATGATCCGTAAACACATCGCTTATGTAAACTCCGGATGACAGAACTGCACGGTACCAGTCTCCATTAGGATTATCGAACCCTTCCAACGTATCGTTTCCAGGGCCGGCATATTCGATTCGGTTACCTCGGTTGTCCAAGATCTCAATGGCAGTAAAAAACCTGGAAGTTCTTTTCAGGCCGGATAAGATACTATCCAGGATTGCCTGTTTCTTCAGTTGGTCCAGCGAATGAGTCTCCGCTATGGAGACAAGCTGACTCACACGTCCGTTCAGAAACAACTGTACCGCGTTACGCGTGTCCAGCGCGGACGCTTGCAACGTATCCATAATTATCGTTTCGTATGCGGTGTCCAAGTAATAGTAAATTGTGATACCCAGGACAAGAAGCGGTACAATTGCAAAGGCGAGCATGATCGTTGCGGTCTTTACCCACAATATTTTGCGATATTTGGTGCCCATTAAGATCGTCCAGAAACCACTGTGTTACAGTATTTTTGGCAACATCCAGGAGAAATCGCTCTCCAGAGGCTGTGGTAAAACTGGTCAAAATTCGGCTGTGCATTGTCAGTTTGGCCAGAAGTTCTCCGCCTGCTTTGCGATTTGCGAGATTCACGGGTCATTTCACCGGCAGGCTCTTCACGTCGTGGCTCGCCCCTCCCCTTGCACGGCTTTATTGATTTTCGCGATTAGGTCTTCGATTTGCAGCGGCTTTATCAAGCAGTCCATGGCTCCCAGATCCATGCCCTCCTTCTTCGTCCCCAGACCTGTCAGAAGTATGACCTGGATATGCGGGTAGTCGGCTTTGATACGTTTAAGCACATCTAATCCACTCATGCCGGGCATCATGATATCGAGTACGACTACCTGCGGAGCATCGGCAGCTATCATGGCCAATGCCTCCTCTCCGCTGGGGGCTTCATCGGCGCGAATACCTCGCAGTCGGAGTCTTTCTGCGAGGGTGGAGACAAAGTCCTTCTCGTCGTCCACTATGAGAACCTTCCAGTCCGGCATGCTATTTCCCTGACTCTTCTTTTGATTTCTTGGGCAAGTAGACAGTGAAGCTAGTTCCCTGTCTTTCCTTGCTGTGGACCTCGATGTCCCCGCCGAGCCTCTTGACTATCCCATAGGTGATGGACAGACCCAAACCTGTCCCGTGCCCTTTCTTAGTGGTGAAAAACGGCTCGAAAATGTGTTTGAGCGTCTCCTCCGACATACCCAGTCCGTTATCCTGAAAAGTGATCACTACGGTGTCCATGTCTTTTTCCCAGGTGGTCACAGAAACTGTTCCACCGTCATCCACCGCGGCAAAAGCGTTGTTGAGAATGTTCAGAAAAACTTGCTGAAGCTGTCCTCTGTCTGAGGCTATGCGCGGTAGATCGGCGGCAAGGTGCAGCCCCAATTTTATGTTCCGGTGCAATGCTTCCTTCTCCAGAAAACCGATGACCTCTTTTAAGATGTCGTTGATATCCAGGACCTGGACTTCCACATCCATCCTGCGAGCAAACCCGAGCAAACGGTGGGTTATTGCGCGGCACCGCTCGACTGACTGAATGATAGTTCCGACCAGTGCCAAAAACCTTTCTTTATCGGGAAAGCCGGGGGTGTACCCGATTAGGTCTTTCATCAGGCCGGCTTTTTCGTTGATGACGGCCAACGGGTTGTTGACCTCGTGAGCTACTCCCGCGGCAAGTCGGCCTATGGAAGAGAGCTTTTGGCTGTGCTCGATACCTCGAAATGCGAGTTCCCGCTTCTCATCACTTTCTCTCACCCGCTCGACCAGTACCTTGGTGAGTCCGAACACAACTACAAAAATCACGAGGACGCTAGCTACGAAAATGACGAGAAGTTCACCCTTCAACGTGTACCATACCCTGAGCACCTCTGCCCTGGGCTTGACAACCATTAGGATATAATCCCATTCGCTGAAATAGGCATAAGCCATAAGAACGTCCCGCCCCTTCGGATCCTTCTCTTCCACTACGTTGGGTTCGTAGCTGGGCGGCGGAACCGCTACCGGGTAATTATCCAGCACCTTGCCATAGAATTTTGATGACGTCTGAAACACGCCGTTTCGGTTGATCACAAAAGCGTCACTTTGCGGATCCAGGCCCATAGAAGCAAGGAGATCATCGAATCTTGCTGTGTCGATCGTAGCCCGTAAAATCCAACTATCGCCGGCATCAGTAATATGCTGAACTGCAATAACAATATGAGGGAACCGACGAAAGCCCATGAAGACATCGCTGACATAGACTCCATTGACTTTCACCTGGTGAAACCAGCTCTGCTCTGCATAGTTTTTCCCTTTGAGTTCGTACGGACCTACGTAACTTACCTGCACCCCGTTGGCGTCAATCAGGCCTAGATCAATGAAACCCTTGAACTCCTGCTTCAACACACGAAAAATGCGGTTCAGCTTTTTCTCGTCAGCCAAATCATCGTAAGAATAAGCCGAGGCGATAAAGCTCACAGTTGACACACGTCCCGCCAGGAAAAGTTCGAAAGAATGTTTGGTCTTGCTGACGAGAACCCTTAAAGGGGCCACAATTTCGTCTTTCAAGGCCGACTGATATTGATGGTAGTTGATGAACGCCATCAAGAAGAGAGGAATGACAGTTATGAGAAGCATCAAGACAATGATGTTTCGCCGGAGGACCCTGTAACGTTCCGGCGAGGTCCCCTCTTCCGGCACTTCCAGAAGGCCGGTGAGAGTTGCTTTAAGGGAACTCTTTAAGCTCATACATTTCCTCTAAGAAGTCGCTGGAAGGAAAAGGCGGCTTTGACCATTGCTTTATGGGTGAATATAACACAAGGCGGTGACGGCAAACAACGGGACGGCATTTCCAAAGCAAACCACCCTATACGAGTTGACATCAGGGAGAAGTGCTGCGATTAGAATCTGACGGACCCAGGTGCAAATAGCCGCCTGACCGTTGGAGGAGTCACTATGGCGAATGAACGAACGGATCAAGAGGCTGACGCGTGTATAAGGGGGCCAAAGCCACCCGACATAATGTCCGACGATCGTATCTTTCTCGCGTGGCAAAGGAGCCACATGGCCAATGAACGGACTTTCCTTGCCTGGTCTAGGACTAGTATTTCTCTTCTGGCTTTTGGTTTTGTCATTGAGCGATTCGACATTTTTCTCAAACATCTTTTGCAACTCGGCGCCCAAACGAGCCATATCACGGCTTCTCCCCATGCCATCTATCTCAGCCTGTTCTCGTTCTTTCTCGCAGGCTTTGCAATGCTGATGTCGGGCATACGCTTCCTGAGGGTAAGAAGGCACATAAATCGTGGGGAAGCAGTCTTTTCAGTGCTTCCGGACATTCTTGTCGTCATTTCCGTTGTTGCCGTTATTATCATGGCCATAGCCCTCTCACTCCCACGACTTTTTGAAATAGTCGGGTCATCAGGTTAATTTTACTATTATCTTGACAAATCCTCTTAAATTCGCTAACGTGGCCTAAATCATAAAACCATGGAGAATAATGTCATGCCAAGGATGCTATTATTGGGGATCTTTTTGGCTTTCAGTCTTGTCGCGTTTATGGCCGGCAATATATTCGCAGGCGAGCCTGACGTAAAGAGCAAGCCGTCTCACAAACTTAAACAGCGAAAATTGACCCCGAGCGATAGTCTGGCCAAACTCTTGCGAGCAAGTGACAAAAAGAGATCGACCGAAAGCAAGCTGACCACCAAGAAAAAGACATCAAGACTAAAATCTGCCCACCACAAGCTGAGGACATCGAAAAACCTCGCTAGCCACAAGACCACTGCTTCAAAGAAATCTGCGTACAACAAAAGTAAGAGTAAATCCTTAAAGAAACCTGCTTACCACAAAACTAAGCCCGCCAAGAAGCTCGTGTCCGACAAACTCAAGGCATACTGATGGCAGTTGGAGTCCAGCGCCGTGGCCGAGGCGGGCGCAGAGCTCAGTTTACTGCTTTTGGCCAAAGACTCGGTAGCCTGCGCTGCCGACAGCTCATTTGTGTAACAACCTCGGATGAAGCATGAAAAGACGGTCCCTTTCGGGGCCATCTTCGTCTTTACTGTTGTGTGCCGCCTGCTAAGGCCCCAAAAGCAAGCGGCGGGAGTATTGGCACGTACGCTAACCCTTGGATCCGGAAGGAACCCCCGCGGTGCATACAATTTTGAAATTCTCCGGGTCCCCCTCTGCTGCGGCCAGAGTCTTCCTTCCGTGGCGTATGATTTCGCCGGTCACCATATAAATCACCTCTTCCGCGATATTGGTAGCCAGGTCCGCTATTCGTTCTAGGTGCCTGGAGACCAAGAATAGGTGTATCAATGGCTGAATCAAACCCGGCTCTTCCAACAGTCTTTCCTCAAATTGCTTGTGCAAAGTATGCTTCTTGTGGTCTACTTCATCGTCTTCTACCAACACCTCGTACGCAGCTTCCACCGACATATTGACAAATGCATCAAGGCTCTTCTTCAACATGCTTTGAGTCTGTTGCGCCATAACAAAGTAGTCTCTGGGCACAGCCATCTTCAACCGGCCGCTGATATCAATCGCCGTCTCCGCTATGTTAACTGCCAGATCGCCCGCTCGCTCTAGATCCTTGTTTATTTTAAGCACTGCTATTATGTGTCTCAGGTCAATCGCAACGGGTTGATGAAGGGCAAGAATTTCGAGGCATTCTTCTTCCAGGTCAACCTCTTTGCAGTCTATTTCCAGGTCACCATCAATGACTTTCGCGGCCATCTCGGAATCTCGCCGATCAATTGCCTTTACCGCTAGATGAACACTTTCTTCAACCTGAGCTCCCAACGTAAGAAGCTGGCTATTTAATTTTTCTATTTTTCTGCGGAGCCTCACTCGCACATTTGTCGTCATCTTCTCCTCCCACCGGATTTTGTGGATATATTTCTGGCAAACGGACTGGCCACACCAAATGGCAACGCTTACAGTTAGCAAACTGTGTGCCAAAAACCGCAGTGCATGGAAAGAAAAACAACGTAAGGCGGCAACGGAAAAGCTTTGACCTACGAGATCTGTCAGCCCTTGCTCAGTCCAGGTCTGTCAAATTTCTTTACAGAACGTAAAGACTTAGGTCATTGCTCCAAGCTTGAGACCAATCTCACTTGGCTCCACGGGCTTTCAATAATTCCACAACAGCAGTGTTGCTCCTGGCGGTAGCCAGACTCAAGGGAGTGTTGCCGTCATTGTCCTTGGAATTGACGTCCGCACCCTTGGCTAGAAGCTGTTCGATTACTTCCTTATGGCCTTCGAAGGCCGCCACGATAAGGGGGGTAGCTCCGTTTCTGCTTTCCTGGGCGTTAACATTCGCTCCCTTGTCTAGAAGAAGCTTCACGACCTCCGGTCGTCCTTCAAACGCTGCGCCGAACAAGGCCGATACGCCGTCTTTGTTAGTGGCGTTCACATCCGCACCCTTGTCCAGCAGCATCTTCACGAGTTCAGTGTGCCCTGCAAAAGAAGCCCCGATAAGGGCCGTATCGCCGTCTTCATTCTTGGCGTTGACATCCGCGCCCTTTGCGAGGAGCAGTTTGACTACCTCTGCGCTCCCCTCAACCGAAGCCTCCATCAACGGAGTGAAGCCATCCACGTCTTTAGCGTTCACATCGGCCCCTTTTGAGAGGAGTTCCTCGACTTTCTTGGCATCGCCCGACCTGACAGCGTCCAACAGACTGTCATTTACAGGTGCCCCGCAAACTTCAAACGGTGTCATGCAAAACACAAAAAAGGCCAGTATGATCGGCACGCTAGCAAGGGTTCTCATGAAGGTTTCCTCCTCCCATTCAAAGTGCCTATGGGTTAAAGATGTGGATCGCCCTATGCTCGACCTGCTCCGCGGCTTCTTCTATGCTTTCGGGAAGCGTAGGGTGAGGATGAATGGTCAATGTCAGATCATCAACGTGGGACGCGGAAGCTACCGCTAGACATCCTTCTGCGATGAGGTCCGAGGCATGCGGTCCAACAATATGCACCCCAAGCACCGTGCCGGTTTCCGCATCAGAAACCACCTTACTGAAGCCGTAACCTTCTTCTCCCATGGTCATAGCTCTGCCCGACGCCTTGAAAGGAAAGACTCCAGTCTTCACTTTGATATTCCTTTCCCTGGCTTCCTGCTCGGTCAGCCCTACGGTGGCAATTTCCGGGTCGCTGAAGATTACACCTGGAACTTCAACGCCTTCAAATGCAGCGGGCTCCCCCGCTATTACCTCCGCAGCGATCTTGCCCTGGTACATGGCTTTGTGAGCCAGCATCTGTCCTGCAACCATGTCTCCGATTGCGAAGATGCCGGGGACCGATGTCTCCATGCGCTCGTTGACCTCCACAAGTCCTCTTGCGTCGAGCTTGACCCCCGCCTTTTCCAACCCTATGCCGCTGGTGTTGGGCCGCCGCCCGATACCAACTAGGACCCGGTCCGCAACAGACGATTCATCACCCTTTGGTGTGCTATAGTGCAATTCTGCGCCGGAATCCAGTTTTTTCAATTCCTGGACCTTGGCGCCCAGCACCATTTTGACATGGAGCCTATTGAGTGCTCTCTCGATAACTTTGCCGACTTCGGGGTCCATCATAGGGAGAAGTTTGTCGGCACTATCCAGCATAGTCACTTTGGTTCCCAACTTGGCATACAGCATCCCCATTTCGAGTCCCACAGCGCCTGCGCCGATCACTATGAGGCTCTCGGGGACCTCTGTCGGTTCGAGGGCATCCGTCGAGTCGATGACGACTTTACCGTCATGGGGGATGCCTGGAAGCTGTGCCGGCGATGAGCCTGTGGCAAGAATAGCATGCTGGAACTCGAAGCGATGCACTCCGTCAGGCCCTTCCACCGTGAAGGACCGGTCTCCTGTGAGATGTGCCGTACCCTTCACTACTTCGACTTTGTGTTGAGACAGAAGAGAAGCTATCCCATTGCGGAGTTTCTCCACCACTCCATTCTTCCATTTAACAAGCTTTGGGATATCCAAAGTAACTGTCGTGGTGATAAGTCCGAGCTTGTCGGCATGCTCGATACGGTCTTTCAGATCCGCTACGTATATTAGCGCTTTCGATGGAATGCAGCCCACGTTGAGGCAGACCCCGCCCAGAACCCCCTCTTCTACCAGAGTGACCTCCAGCCCTAATTGCGCGGCTCTGATAGCCGCAACATAGCCGCCAGGGCCGCTACCAATTACTGCAACCTGCGTCCCTTGCGCGAAATCGCCTACTACCATGGCACTTCCTCCTCAATTGACAATTCTGCTTCTTGGCCGCCAATTCACCCGCATCACCGTCAGGCTACGTCCACCAGCATGCGCATGGGGTCTTGGAGCAGGTCGATTACAAAATTCACAAAGCGGCCTGCTGTGGCCCCGTCCAGAACACGATGATCAAACGAAAGAGTCAAAGGCTTCATGGTGCGGATGACAACTTGACCCTCTCGCACCACAGGTTTTGGGACGGCCCGCATCGAACAGAGAATAGCGACCTGAGGATGCAGTATTATCGGCGTGGCCCAACTCCCTCCGATCGAGCCTATATTGGTGATGGTGAAGGTTCCCCCGCGAAGGCTTTCAAGCTCTATGGTCCTCTCCCGTGCGTTTCGGCTCAACTCTTGTAGGTCTGCAGCGATCTGCAGAATCGATTTCTTGTCCACATCGCGCACAACCGGCACCATGAGACCTGCTTCCGTGTCTGTGGCAAAACCCATGTGATAGTAGTCTTTGTAGACCAGCTCGCCCGTCTCCTCGTCCAGAGAAGCGTTTACAATTGGATGCTCCTTGAGAGAGGCTGCGCAAGCCTTGGCCAAAAAAGAAAGGATAGTGAGCTTGACTTTTCGACGTTCTGCCAGAGCCCTCTCGCGCTCCACCACAGCCATTAAGTCCGTGACGTCAGCTTCGTCAAAATGCGTAACGTGCGGAATAGTGGATACAGAGCGCACCATGACTTCCGCAATGCGCTTGCGAACACCCTTCAACGGAACTCGTTTAGTGGGGCCGTACTTCTCAAAGTCAAAACCCGCGGTTGCCGGGGCTTGAATGGCAGCGGCCGTCGGGGCCTTGGGAGGTGCAGACGGAGCCTTTGATGCGGCCTTACGCACGTCGTCATCCGTAATGCGCCCATGCGAACCCGAGCCTTTGACCGCGTTGATATCGACTTTGAGTTCCCGAGCAAGCCGCCGCGTGTGCGGTGTGGCTAGGACTCGGGGGGCCTCGGGGGCTACTTTCGCAGGTTTCTCTTCACGCTCCCCGGCTTCAGCCTTCTCTTTCTTAACTGCGGGCTTAGGTAGCTCTTCAACCTCAGCTTCTTCTTCGGCTTCGGCCTTCTCCTTTTTGGCAGCTGGCTTAGGCTTCTCCGCAGCTTCAGCCTTATCTTTCTTGGCAGCCGCCTCCGTCTCGATGATCAGCAATGCGTCACCTACCTTTACGGTGCTGCCAGGTTTGTTCGGAATTTCCACTACCTTTCCGGTCACTGGAGCTGGGAGTTCCACCACCGCCTTGTCGGTTTCTATGCGTACTACGGGCTGATCGGCCTTAACATCGTCGCCTTCCTTAACCAAGTACTCGACGATTTCTGCTTCGGCAATCCCTTCGCCTACATCGGGAAGCCTGAATACTTCTCTCATCGGTAAAATCCTCCCTCCAGCTTAACAATTACTCAAACTGCACAGTATCGTGAATCGCCTTTACAACCCGTTCGGAGTCAGGGTAGTTGTACTCTTCGAGTTTTGACAGCGGTGGTATGACGTCATAACCGGTGACGCGCTTAATCGGCGCCAATAGCGAAAGCAGGCATCGTTCGCCGACCAGGGCGGCTATTTCGGCGCCCACGCCGAATGATCGCGGGGCCTCGTGAACGATAACCAGGCGCCCGGTTTTCTTCACCGAAGACGTGATCGCATCAATGTCAAAGGGCCAGACAGTCCGAAGATCAATTACTTCAGCGTCAACTCCCTCCTTTTCCACATGCTGAGCTGCCTTTTCGCACACGGACACCATTCCGCCATATGTCACAATGGAGACATCTTCGCCTTCCCTGGCTATTCTGGCCTTACCGATGGGAACGCGATGCTCCCCTTCGGGGACTTCTTCCTTGAAGAGCCGGTAAAGACGTTTGGGCTCTAGAAATATTACCGTGTCCGGATCTTCAATTGCTGAAGTCAAAAGCCCTTTGGCGTCGCCAGGAGTGGACGGAATAACCACCTTCAAGCCGGGAAGATGGGTAAAAAGAACCTCAGGGGCGTCCGAATGATGTTCGAGAGCCCTGACTCCAGCGCCGTAAGGTGCGCGAATGACAAGCGGGACGTGATAAAGCCCCTGGGACCGTTTGCGCATCCTGGACGCGTGGCTGTAAATCTGGTCGTAAGCCTTGAACATGAACCCCTCAAACTGGATCTCAGCAACAGGACGCATTCCATAGATTGCCGTGCCAATTGAGGCGCCCACGATGCAGCTTTCTGCGAGTGGCGTGTCGATGACTCGCATGGCACCGAACTTTTCAATGAGCCCTGCTGTGACTCTGAACACACCACCATCCACGCCCACGTCCTCGCCGAGCACTACAATTCTTTCGTCCTTGGCCATAAGCTCGTGCAACGTAGCATTGATAGCTTCAACCATTGACAAACGTGCCATGATTCACCTCTCGGATTGGCCCAGATGCCGCAGCATTTCTTCTTTTTCCTCTCGGAGATGCCAGGGCATATCTTCGTACATGTGATTAAAGATGTCAGTCGGAAGTGGCGGCTCCACAGCTTCGAAGTCGTGGACTGCTTGCTCCACCCCATCTGTGCATTCCGTCACCAAGACCTTCTCTTTTTCGTCATCCCAACCCCTTTTAGCCATCAGGTATTTGCGCATCCTATCTATCGGATCCTTTTCTTTCCAAGGCGCCAGAATCTCTTCGGTCCTGTACCTAGCGGCATCATCCGAAGTGGTATGGTCATCCATGCGGTAAGTGACCAGCTCTACCAGCGAAGGTTGATAATCCGACCTGGCCTGATCCAGCATGCGTTTCACGGTAAGGTACACTGCAAAGATGTCATTACCGTCGACCCGCACTCCTTGTATGTTGTACGCACTGGCCTTCTGCGATATCGTTGGCGTTGCAGTCTGACGTTCTACGGGCACAGATATAGCCCAATGATTGTTTTGAATTGCGAACACCACCGGCAGAGCGAACACGCCAGCGAAGTTCAGGCTTTCATGGAAATCCCCCTGAGACGTGGAGCCGTCGCCAGAACTGGATAACACCGCGATGCGGTCCTCACGGATCTTAGCGCCCAAGGCTATCCCCGCTGCATGGCAGAGATGCGACCCCACGGTGATGCACACCGGCAGGACTCGGGAGTCCTTGGGGGGCCTAGCGCCACGTTCGTCACCGCCCCAGTGCTGGAACATAACCACTGGGTCGGCTCCTTTGGCGAAGAATGCGCCGTACTCGCGAAACGCGGGACAAAACCAATCCTTCGGCCCGAGCGCCAAGCCCATACCTACATTGGAAGCCTCCTGGCCCCTCACTGAAGCAAGGGTTCCGAGCCGGCCCTGGCGTTGAAGGCTCAAGGCTTTGGTATTCCACAGGCGGGTGAAAATCATGAGGCGGTACATATTGTTAATGTCCGTCTCGGAAATCCCCTTGATCGCTGACTCGTCCACGCGGCCTTCAGGGTCCATTACTTGAACCAACTCTTTGTCTGTCATGTGCGTTATCCTGATCCTGTCACGGTATCGTGGATCGGTTCCGTCGGCGAACAGATCCCTTTCACACAATCGGCCTGAATTCGTTTCACGTTCCGGCCGAATACCCTCACAAAGCTTGCTGTCAACGCTTCAATGACCCACGGGCGGGGTGGAGCGTCCCCCAGAGCCTCTTCAAGGGTAGTGAGCTTTACCCCGTCCAGGCCGCAAGGTCTTACATAGCAGGACGGACCGTGGTCGCCCTGAAGGTTAAGAGCAAAACCGAAGGTCGTCACCCAACCGCTCACCCTGACACCCATGGAAACAATTTTTTTCCCATCCAGCCACAATCCCACATGGGCCGCGGTTTCACGCCGACGATTCGCCTCCAGGCCGAAACAGCGTAGCGTTTCGATCCCGACCTGTTCGAGTTTGCTCATGTACTCGGGCACGTCTCTCTCCCGAGGCTGCAGGGAAAGGACCGGATAGCAGATAATCTGGCCGGGCCAATGGTACGTGATGCCACCCCCGCGAATTGAGCGGGCCAGGGCTATCCCCTCCTCTTCGAGTTGTTTCGGACTTACTAGAAGATCTTTTGGAGTGCAGGCGAGCCGGTCCCTTAGCCCCACTGAAACAGTCTTTGGATGAGCGAGAAAAAGCAACAGGTCGGGAGCTGCTCCTGAACCGCGAAGTCCCTGCCAGGCGGACATGAACCTCTCGGTTTCGTATACTTCAACAACCCCCAAATCCGTACAGAGGCATTCTTTTTCATTCGCGAGATTGCTGAACGACCCTTCACCCATGAGCAATTTCCTCCGGATCAACAAATTCGCACAACAAGAAAAACATCTGCAGTCCCGCACTGAGCCTTTAACATTAATCCCCCCGGGTCAGAGCGCTACCGGCAATAAAGGAATACAATACTACCATGTCTCCTCGAAAAACTCAAAACTGACTATCACTGGGGGAGGCAAGCAAATGCCGTAATACGATGCGCATCGCGGGCCGTAGAAATAAAAAACTACTCTTCACCTTATGCAGGCAGAAGAGTAGTCAATAATACTTACACGACACTTCTGGCGAGCCGGGCCATGCAAGTCCCGGACTCGAAATCCTTACGGGTGCTCCCTGGCTTCGGGGATGCTCAGCACGCCGAACAGCTCCCAGATGGCCCCGACAAACAAGGCGAGCCAACCGATGAAGTAGGACATTACTCCCAAAAAGTTCCAAATCGACGTCAGGAACGATTCTTGAATCGGTAGAATCCCGAAGGCTACGGTGAGCAAGAAGAATAATCCTGAAGCTGCGACCAACTCAAATGGCTTACGTCGCAGTTCGTACCCGGCGAGTTTTCCGAACAGTGGCGCAACCAGCGCTATAAAAGCCAGCATCAGCGTTTCGTACATCATGAACATAGTCTTTCACCTCTCAACATTCCTTTCTACAAGTAAGCTAAACACTGACCTGACACGCGTCAATGTCGCTAACAACATCCTAACATTGCTCTATCGTTATGGAATGGCCCAGGGGATTCGTCCAGGCTTTTCGGATCGGAGGAAGTTGGGTATACTCACTCCCCACGGAGCAATCCAAGCCACGATTCACACGCATGTTTGTCGGCTTATTCTCGGGGGCGAAAAACCTTCTTTCTTGCGGCATCAGGTCTCTATTTTGTGACGATAAAATTCGTCTTACCCGTGACGGGATCGAGGTTATGAAAGAGCAGGACAACACCTACAAATGGATCGGCGTGGGTGACATCAACGGTTTTTTCGGTTTGATGTTCGACAACATGGCCGTTCTTTCATTCATTGCCGGCGCCCTCATTGTCGGCTTCAATTTCCCTTCAGAAATTGTTTACACACGCATGTTTCCCGGAACCACGCTTGGGGTGTTATTTGGAGACCTTCTCTACACATGGATGGCCTTCAGACTTGCCAAAAAGACTGGAAGCAGAGAAGTCACCGCCATGCCGCTGGGCCTTGACACGCCCTCAACCATAGGACTCGCCCTCGCGGTCCTGGGACCGGCCTTTGTTGCGCTCAAGCAGGATGGCGAAACGGTGGAAAATGCGGCCCTCATGGCTTGGTATATCGGCATGGCCACGATGGTGATGATAGGGATTCTCAAGGTTATCATGTCGTTCTGCGGGGCGTGGATTCAGAAGGTCGTTCCCAGGGCCGGACTCCTGGGATCTCTCGCTGGTGTCGGACTTGCGCTGATAGGCTTCATACCCCTCGTGGACGTCTTCGGACAGCCCGTTGTAGGAATGCTTTCGCTCGGTCTTATCCTCTACACATTGGTAGCGAGGATTAAACTGCCGAAAAACATCCCCGGCATCTTTACGGCTGTCATCCTGGGAACCGTCCTGTTCCACCTGTACAGCGGCCTGGGCTTCGGCGGATTCCCGGCTGCAACTTATACTCCTCCAGCCTGGCAATTTCATTTTGGTCTACCCGTGCCTAGCCTGGATTTTGTCACGGGCATGGTTCCCGCTCTCAAGTACCTGCCCATTGCTATTCCGTTCGCTATTCTGACAGTGGTTGGCGGGATCAACGTGACCGAGAGCGCCCGTGTCGCTGGTGACGATTACAGCACTCGCCAAATTCTCCTTACAGAAGCGTGGGCTACTCTTCTGGCCGGAGTGTGCGGAGGTGTGGCGCAGTCATGTCCTTACATAGGGCATCCAGCTTACAAACGAATGGGGGCGCGTGCCGGATACACGCTCCTTACAGGAGTTTTTATCGGTCTGGGCGGAATCTTGGGCTACGTTTCGTTCATTGTGGAGCTAATACCAAGGGCCGTGCTAGCACCTATCCTGATCTTCGTGGGCCTGGAAATAGTATCCCAGGCATTTGTCCATTCCCCGGCGCGACATATCCCTGCTGTGGTATTCTCCATATTTCCGACCGTGGCTCGCCTTGTGGCCATTCAACTCGAAACACCTGAAATCGTTCCAGCGGCCAATTTGCAGCATCTTGTGAGCAAGGTGGGCAGTACACTTCCGGAGGCGCTTGTAACAATAGCCGTCGGCAACGGGTTTATTCTCACTGGAATGTTGTGGGGGGCTTTCCTTGCTGAAATGATCAATCGTCGCCTTAA
>JBKQMK010000156.1:0-7646 GCA_052146735.1 Desulfomonilaceae bacterium
GAGGCCATATTGAGATTTTTCAGCGTCAGAGGAACAATCCCGCAACCGGCTATCGGCCCAAGGTCCTCCGACATGGTGGGTGTACCGCATAAATCAGGATCAGAAGGTTCGGCTTCCCCCGGGAGGCCCTCTGGGATCTCACCTATAACGATCCCTTCGTGTTGGCTTCCGACTTTGTGACGCCGTCGCCACCTGCTGTGATGATTGTAACGAGGCTGAATCGCTTAGGGGAGGACGGTCTCCCTTGCGGCCCACAGGATTCTCTGTGTACGCTTCGGACACATCGTTCGGCCATTCATGGTTGCACGCAGAGCCCACTATTCGCTGTAACGGGTTGCATCGAGCCTTTGTGACGTCCTCCTTTGTGTCCGCAACACTCAATACGGCTGGCTGGTTAGGCCTTACCCGGCAGGGACTCTCACTCCGCAAGAGACGCCAAGCTTTGCCTGGCGCACCACAAATTTGTCTCTACTTCATCATCGGTAATTACGCCGTATTGCTGGGCTACCTGTTTCAATTTGCCTGGGAGATCAAGTACACGGTGATTTTCCTACGCTAAACCAATCTCCTGTCTTTATCATTGATCACGTCCAGATCATGAATGAGTTTTTCCAGCCGGTCTTTGCTGAGTACCCCCACGTCCAAACCTTGTTGCTTTATGAAATCCAGAGCCTAGCGATGGATGAGATCTAGTTCACACCAGTCAGCTGAGCTCACCAGCTCAGAGAGGCATCGCGAGATAACGTTCTCTACGGCGCTGTTGCTGAGTGCCTCAGTCTTTTAGTCATAGGCAGTATTAGCGAACCCGATCAACGCCTTCACGATTTCAGGATTAGCTGGGGCCTCTCCTATAGGCATTATAGGCTTCAAGAGATTCCATTCCCGTGCGTCAAATTGGGCCTCGCCGGGGCGCTCCATCTGTTCATAAATATCCTTTATCTTATGGCCAGAATCCATCGCCAGAAGAAGGAGCTGGTCTCTCAGGTTCTGAAAAATTGAGTTCGTCAGTTTGCAGAAATCTTGAGATGAGTTCCGAAAGTGATATGCGCGCCTTCGCCAGCCCATAGTTCTGCTCCAAGACTCAAAGCAGGGACAGCCATGGTCAGGGCGAAAACCAGCAAACCACCAAGTTTTCTCACAGAGTTCTCCTAATGAAAGGTCCGTATGGTCCGATATGGCCCGCCGGCTTTGGGCGAGGCTACCTCAGGTGCACATCCTCTTCACTTACAGGCGAGTCCCCCCTGGTCCAAGATACCAAATTGAAACAGGCAGCGAGGTCTCGATCATTCGATTTCCTCTCTCAAGGCGACTGAAGCCCCAAAACAAGTTCATGTCAGCATTGACGTGTCCGATTAAGTTACACGTTTACGATCGTGCTTGCCAAGACTGATACGCGGAGGTATGGTGTATCAGGTGCGTGAGACCCATCCCTTGCGGGAGGCGGTGATTCATGTCCAAAACACCCGCTCCAAGACTCAGGCAAACGCTTACAGACAGCCTCTGCCCAACGAACCCTCTGCTTCGGATATCCGCAGCGTCGGAGGCATCGTGAAATCAAGAGTTCCTACCAATTCGCTAAGTTTTCGGTTTCTTCTGGCCCTGGTTTTGCTCGTGACGTTCGGTGCAGGTTCTGAGCCGTGCTTGGCTAAAGAAATCAGAATCGGCATGTCTGCTGCATTCACCGGTCCTAGCCGTGGTTTGGGGATAGAGCTGTATCGCGGGAGTATGGCCTACTTCTCGCACATTAACGATCAGGGCGGGGTTTTCGGCCACAAAATCAATATGATCGCATACGACGACGGGTACAACCCTGTGCCGACTGTCAGCAACACCATTCAGCTGGTTGAGGAAGATGACGTCTTTCTCTTGTTCGACTATGTGGGCACACCAACGGTCACAAGAATGCTTCCATTGTTGAAAATCTATAGCAGCCAGCGCGATGTTTTGCTCTTTTTCCCGTTTTCCGGGGCACAACCCCAACGGGAGCGGCCCTATGGCCAGTACGTTTTCAACTTGAGGGCTTCCTATCTGCAGGAAATAGAAACCTTGGTCGAGTATCTCGCGTCTATCGGAAGGAATCGCATCGCGGTTTTCTACCAGATCGACGCCTACGGTCGCAGCGGCCGGGAAGCTGTCCAGAAGAGCGTTGCTAATCACGGTGCACGCATGGTCGGTGAAGCCACGTACTACCGCGGCACTACCTATGACGCGAGTATGAAGGCTCAGGTGAAAATAATCAGACAATCAAGCCCAGACTCGATAATATCCGTTGGAGCTTCCGAGGCGTGCGCAGCGTTCATCCGGGATTCTCGTGACGCTGGTCTCAATGTCCCCATAGCCAACGTCTCGTTTGTGGACAGCGAGAACATGCTCAAGCTGCTCACCAACACCGGTGAGCTTGCCGGTAGAGATTACACAGCTAATATCATCAATTCCCAGGTGGTCCCGAGCTACGAGACCACCGACTTGCCCGCTGTGGATCAGTACCGTACGTTGATGGCAAAATACAGCGTGATGCCGCCGAAGAGCCTCATAAAGCAAGATTACGAGCCGCCCAAACACAGCCCTGTCAGCCTGGAAGGCTTTCTCAACGCGAAGATGCTCGTGGCCATTATCGAGAAGCTCGGTCCTGACCTCCGGCCTACGAATATTAAGGCCACAGTAGAGGCGATCAAGGACTTCGATCTCGGCATAAACGTGCCTGTTAGTTTCGGCCCAGACAGGCATCAAGGGTTGGATGCTGTTTTCCTCACAACCGTGGAACAGGGTCGCTTCGTGCCCGTCCCGCGTCGGAAGACTCTGGAGAAATGACGATGTCCAAGTTGTTCAAGAAAACCTTAATCATAATCATTCTGCTCTTCGGGGTTATGGCGCCGATCATATCCGGTTATGCCGGCTGGATCCTCTATGACAGGCTCATAGAGGAATACAAGAGCAAGGCAATCGCCATAGCCAACGACATAGCCCGGACGAGCATGGAGATAATCCTTAACAGGGATGCCTCGACGCTTCAGTCCATTGTGGATCAGTTGCAGGAGATCAAGGGGCTTTCCTATGTCCTCGTAGTCAACAAAGACGGCGAATTTCTTTCCCACACATTTGCGCCGAACGTTCCCTATGAATTGCGCAAGTTGGTCGACCAACCGAGAGAAAATAAGGAAGACGTCATCGTTACCAATGTACGTCTCAACGATCAGGGCAACTACCTCGATATTTCTTCACCGATACTGTCCGGCGTGGCCGGGCAAGTTCATATCGGGATGGACCTGGACGCGGTGAAGGCCAACATATGGCGGACGATCCTGCAGCTCCATTTGGCCACATTCCTGATTTTCCTAATAAGTGTAGGTATTGCGTTCGTGTTTACCAATACAATTTCCCGCCCCCTTAGAGAACTTACCAATTACGCCAATAAGGTCGCCAACAGGGAGTTTAGCGCAGTCGTCGACATACAGTCACGAGACGAGGTGGGTATCCTTGCACGGACAATGACCAACATGGCGTCCGAAATTGAGACGCGGATACAGACTCTGGAGCGAGAGGTCTCTGACGCAACTCAACAGTGTCGGGATGCGTTGGCTTACGTCTCGGCAATCATCGATAACCTGGCTGACGGTCTGCTGGTGGTCGATTCCCGCGGCATAACGCTTCGGTCCAATGCAGCGTTGGTGAATATGCTCGAACTGGATTGCGATGCGGTAGGTCACAGTTCCCGTGAGCTGCTGGGCCGGCAGTCAGCCGATTTTCTTCAACTCAAGGGCCTCGAACTTGCGAACTCCTATGAGACGGCTCGGGGTGGTGACCAAGCCCCGCCCGGCTCCTCGCACGTCCCCACCATCGAGGAGCAGAGCACCGAAAACGCGGCTGAGTTCGTCGCTGCCAGAGCTGACGGCAGCCGCTTTCCCATAAGATTGTCCGCGTCTGTCTTCAACATGAAGGGAGTCTGGTACACGATCGGTATCATCCGCGATATAACTGTTCGGAAGCGGGCGGAAGAGACCCTTAAGCTCAGTGAAGAAAAGTACAGGGGAATATTTGAACATGCAGTAGAAGGCATCTTCCAGACCGATGAGCGCGGCCGCCTAGTAAACGCCAATCCTGCCTCGGCATATATCCTCGGGTACGACTCGCCGGAAGAACTCTTGCAGGCCGCGAAACAGATGGGCGACCGGATCTACGTGAATCCGATGGATCAGGAGGGGTTCATTCGAGTGATGCGAAAAGGGCAAGTCGTCCGCGGTTTCGAGCTGGAACTACTGCGCAAGGACGGCGCACCAATTTGGGCATCACTCCATGCGCGGCCGATCCTGAATGAACAGGGAGAGCTAATCTCGACGGAAGGTATCGTTCATGACGTGACCGAGCGGAAACGTGCCCAGGAAGCCCTGCTGGAAAGCGAGCGTCGCTATCGCGAACTATTTGATATCTCACCTGATCCCATGATCGTCCACCGAGAAGGGAAAATCCTCTTCGGCAACGCGGCGGCAGCAAGGTTTTTCCGGGCCAGCAGTGCCGACTGGCTGGCGGGGTTCCCGCTTCTCGACTTCGTCCATCCCGAGTTTCGTGGGGTGGTGTCTGAGACAATCCAAGAAGCTGAACGCACAGGCATTGTATCGGATTTTGTAGAAGTGCAGTTATTGCGCGCCGATGGCTCTGTGGGTTACCTGGAATCGGTGGCACTTCCGACCACGTTCAACGGTGAAAGGGCCGTGCTTTCGGTGGGGCGTGATATCACGGAACGCAAAGAGGCAGAAGAGGCATTACGGACCAGTGAGGAACGTTTTCGTACCATCTTCGAGATCGCTCCGGACTGCATTTTCCTAGAAGATGTCGATTTGCGGTACACACACGTCAACCCAGCGGCGGAAACTCTGCTGGGCATGCCGGCATCTGAAATCATCAGCAAACAGGCCGGGGATTTCTTCGGGGCGGAAGCAGCAAGCCATATCCGAGAGGGAGACCTCAGAGTCCTGGGAGGCCAGACCATTGAGGAAGAACATACCAGGCCCGTGCGCGGAATGAACCTCACCTTTCACGACATTCTAACGCCGCTTAGAGACAGCGCGGGAGTAGTAGTGGGGATATGCAAGTTCTCTCGGAACATCACCGACCGCAAGGGCGTCGAGCCCACGACGACATTCAAGGAGATGGAATGCTCGTCCAAGGCCATGGTGGCCACTCTGGAACGCGCTCGACAGGCCGCGGAGACGGACGGCATCGTGCTACTTATGGGTGAGAGCGGCAGCGGCAAAGACTATATGGCAAGATGGATTCACAACAAATCCAAGCGCGCAGATGGCCCATTCTTTTCAGTGAACTGCGCGGCCATTCCACGGGAACTGGCAGAATCGGAGTTATTCGGACACGAGCGCGGGGCATTCACGGGAGCCGTCAACATGAAACGAGGGCTTCTAGAGTTAGCCGAGGGCGGCACTCTCTTACTCAATGAAGTGGGCGAGCTTCCGTTGAACTTGCAGTCCAAACTCCTGACCTTTTTGGACACACGATCCTTTACCAGGGTCGGAGGGGAAAAAGACATCCGGGTCCATGCACGGCTCATCGCGGCCAGTCATCGTGACCTGCAGGCTGAGGTACAGGAAGGACGCTTCCTAGAGGCCCTCTATTATCGGCTCAACGTGTATAGCGTGAGAGTGCCTCCCTTACGAGAGAGGCTAGAAGACCTCCCTGTCATTGTAGAACAAATCCTCCTGAAGCTGGCTACCGAAATGCTGCTCACCCAGGTACCAGCACTAGGGGCGCAGGACCTGCACAAGCTAGCGGCGTACAATTGGCCGGGCAATGTTAGAGAACTGCGGAACGTTCTTGAGCGGGCAGTTATGCTCTCGAAAGGGGCCAAGCTGGAAGTGGAAATGCCCTCCCTCACATCTGGGCCTCGCGAATGGTTATATGAGGTCAGGTTTCCCGACAGTCAAAACCTACCTGATATCGTTGACGAAGTTACACGAGGCCTTTGTGCCGAGGCCTTGCGCCGTGCGGGGGGAAACAGGAAAGAAGCGGCGGTCCTGCTTGGAATCTCCAGACAATCGCTGTACCGTTATATAAAAGGCCAGGACTGTCTGACCGAAACTGGCACATCAGCTTAGCCCCAGGCTAGTCCTATCAGCGGCGTCCAAATTCGGACGTCCAGTCTTGAGACAACCATTCATGGGCCAACCCACTGGAATCACGGAACCTGCGCTGATTTGTGTTCCTTAATCGGTCATTTCATTTCCATGTCTCAAGTCTGAACGCCTCCCACTTAGTCACCTCCAGTCTTGTAACTCCTTAACTTTACCAGCTTTCTATTTAAAATCAAAGTGCATGCACTCCGTGGCATTCTAATTGCATTTGGGACAGGTAGTCGCGAATGCGTGTCTGGCCTCTAGCATCCGCGGACCAGGTCACCTTGAAATGGCGCCGATGTACAGTGTCCCAAATAAAATCAAAGGTTCCGTGATGCCTGATGTTCCAAATACGAGCATGGCCGCTTCAACTAGATCTTCAGCATGCCCGATGATGGGTGAACGGCAGCGCCGGATCATCCTCAGGACGAAACCCCAGGAGGCTAAAATGGACCAAAACGCATGCTACGAATGTATGGGCGTTGTCTCGATCACCGTCAAAGCCTGTCCACACTGTGGTGCTCCAGAGCCAGGCAATGGCTATAGTGCAAGAACTCACTCAAGAGAACTTCCCGAGGCATTGGACTGGGCAATCTCTAAAGGTTTGGCAGGGATGGAGGAAAGATGATGGGCATCCAAAGTAGCATACACAAGGAATTCTTACAGGATCTAATGTGGGAGCGGGTCAAGAGGTCCATGCAACGGACTGCGGAACGCAACGGTGCCCGATTCGGCCTTGAACGGGACGACGGGCCAGGCTCAGTGGAGGACGTTGTGGACACAGTGGCCAAGTACGGCGCCCGTCTGGTGAGCCTGCAGACGTCCCGATCTTCGGATCGGGTATGCATTTACGTCACGGCTGCGGACCTTAACGGTCAGGCTCCTGCATTACGAGACGAGTTAGGTGGGCTCGGCGAGGTCCTCTACTTCAAGACCGTTCTACAAGGCGATCTTTAACGCAATTTTGTCCAACGAGGACTTCAGGAATAGTGGTCGGCCATTAAGGTTTAAGATTCAGTCGATCCAAAAGAGAGGGATTGCCGATGACAACATCCCAGATCTTACAAGATAAGCTGGTCTTGGCAGTGAACGAGGAGGAGGACGTCCTGGAGATCATCGAGGAAGAGCTTTCCTTTGAGACCGTCAATGTGACTGTCCATGCAGCCACGACCTTCGAGATTGCTCGGCAGTACCTGGTTTCGTACACCTACGATCTAGCACTCCTCGACATTTGGGGGATTCGGGGATTCGATCTGTTGGAGATTGCTCACAACGCTAATATTCCGGTGGTGATACTGACCACAAGTATGTTCAGTATTGAAGACCTTAGAAAGTCCGTCGAATTTGGCGCAAGAGCATGCTTGCCGCTGGAGAAACTTGGTTCCCTGATACCATTCCTGGAAGATGTCCTGAAACTCGACCAGCAGAGCGCCTGGGAAAGGGTGTTTGACCAGGTTGGGAATTTATTCACCAAAAGGTTTGGTTCCGATTGGAGGAAGTCGCAGATAGAGTTCTGGCCTGGAT
>JBKQMK010000157.1:0-26108 GCA_052146735.1 Desulfomonilaceae bacterium
TGGCAAAAGATTAAGAGCATTTGAGAAGGAACCGGGGAAGGACTTTTTGCAAAAAGTCCCTCCCCGGACCCCACCCCAAAAACTCTTATTATTTTTCGCTCTTGCCAGCTTATGGACGACCGTCAAATCTGAACCATCTGCCACGGCGCAGCCACCCTTTCGCATAAGTGCGAGGTCTGCTTGTAAATGAAAGTGTTTGCAATAATAAAGAATTTTTGAAGAGAGTTGCCAGGGACCCCCGCGTCCCGCGGGGTGGCAAAAAGCGCCTCTCCGGTCACTCATCAAATACTCTTCATCTTTTGCAGCCACTTTGGCCATTCACGGCTACCCGGCATTCTTCAGATACTGTTGAGACTTCAGGGCCCTCATCACACGGCCTTTCCAGCCTTTGGGGACATGAATCGTGTGAGTGAGGTCCCTCTTGTTCCGTACGGCTCTAAATGCCGTCTCGTTCTTTGCCAGGCCCCCATTGATCTCACGGATGAAACGGACCGAGGACTGGGTAACTGTAGCCAGAAAGGTCAGTGGAAGATCACGACTCAGTTGAATTCCCTCGATGGTGTCGAAATGTATTGGTGCTATGGGGGGCACTCCCAGGCCGTAGAATTTGCGATTCGCATCAATTATCGAGAACGCTATCCAGCGCGGAACGTAATTTTCAGTCTCCAGCGGCAGTTTCATGTCCCAGTACCAAGGTGTCTGGTACGCGGCTATCCTGAATTTGGTCTCGCTGAAGCCCGCGTTGTATGCGGCAGCAGCAGTGAGCCAGCTTGATTGATTCTCCGAAGCCCCAAGTTTCGTACGCAGCCACTTCAGATACCTTGCAGCAGACCTCGTGGAAATGGCGAGATCCCGCCGCTCGTCTTTCCAGCCGTCCACCTGGAGGGACCAATCCAGTTCCGGCTCTTTAGCGCTGGACCGCACTGCCGTCGGTCTGACGAATTGCCACCATCCATGGGCCATTGACGGTGAGACTACTGTCCGGCTGTAACCCGATTCCAGTGCCGGTAAGAGTGCGAATTCCCAGGGTACACCTTCCCTCTCCAGGATTCGTTTGATTGCTTCACCGTACCGATCCCGGCGTTTCAGCCAGATCCCCGTACTGTCACGAAAATCCGTGAGGAGATAAGTGATCTGGTACTCTATCCTCCGTCGCACATCCGTTCTCTCCACCGGGACCTTCTCACCGCAGAAAACCAGGCCGGCTTTGGCCGTTTCCGATGGGAGCCCTTTGCCGGGCGGCGTCGCTGAATCGATTGTCGAGGGCACATACCTTAGACAATCAAGAGTGTGTTTTGAGATGATCTCGTCCCTCATGGCCGCAGCGGTATGCTGCCGTCGTCGCATGGCCCCGAGGCGTATGGCGATCTCCCTGACCGGGTCGGCTGTCAGGAAATCGGAGGGTAGATTATCTTTCCACAGGACGAATCGGGCAACCAGGCGTTCAGCCGGCGCGCGGGCTCGCCCCGACGCGGAGAGGGTCTCCAGTGCGCTGAAACTCTTGTTGGCCTGTACTTTGTCGTACGCTTCCAGGATTTGGCCGTAATTGATGGGAAGTTCACCTGCGCGGGCATCCGCGTCGGCAATCTCCGCGGCCAGTTGGCGGGAAATGTAGTAAGCCGAGAGAAGCGGGAGTCTCGCCTGCAGGTCGCGCTCGATAGCCGGGTAATGCAGCATGGCAAAACAAAAAATCGGAACCAGGATGCAGGGGCCGATTATATAGAGGAAGTACCTCATGGCGCATCGGCTCCCCTGCGGGAGAGGTCGGCCTTTTTCTCGACAGGCCCCGCTTTGCCCAGCAAGCGAGCCAGGTACCGAACACGTGGATTGTCAGGCATTATGTCCAGGGCTTTTTGGGCCTGTCCGCCAGCTTTTTCCCGATCGCCTGCCGAAATCAAAGCCACGATGAGGTTTATTCTAGCAGGGATATAATCCGGAAAGGACTCGACACCTCTTTCGTAGAGCGCAATTGCGGCAGCGACCTTGCCTTGCTGTTCAAGTGTGATGGCAGAATAAAATAATGACCGAGGGTCAGTGGGGAAAAGCCCTCGCGACAATCTGAAGATTTTCGATGCCTTATCAAAATCCTTCGACTCCAGCGCCTGCAATCCGTTCCGGAGTAGGTCCTCCTTTGAGGGATTCGGTGCTTGGATTGGCGTATCCATGCTGCGCGACGAGGCCAGCTGTGCGAGATTACGGATCGCGGAGCCGTCACGAGGGTCTATCTCCAGAGCGCGGCGATAAGCCTGTGCAGCTTCTTTCCACTTCCCCTGGTCCTCCAATGCGGCCCCCATCTGGACCAGGGCCCGGACATGGGTAGGCGAATCAGCAAGAACTTTCTTAAATGCTTCGACAGCCTGAGCGTGCTTGCCCCCGATCCTAAGAGCAAGTCCTTTCTCGAAATTGGAGACCTCCTCCGCGGCGCAAAGGGCCGAGCCGCTCAGAAGCAGAAGAAGAGTTGTCAAAAGGCTCGCATAACGGCGCAAAGACAGACCTCTGAAAAAGAACCATGATATTCGACCAGGATATAAATATCATGGAACCAACGGCAAGTGAAAGATTCCGGAAGAGAGGCCAACGCTGCCATGCCATGTAGCCTTACTATTTTGTCGCGCTTTTATCCACGGCCAGCGGAGACTGCCGTCGGTGTTTCCATAAACTCTGCCTCACTGTCAGAATCGGCTACAACTAGCTGAAGCTCCTTTGCTATGTTCTTAACAATGGTTTTTCTAAAGTCATCGTGGTGCTCGAACAGAATCAGCGTGTGGATAAAATACTCGAATCTCTCACTAAATGACCATAATCCTTTGAAAAAGTACTTCCAGAAGCTCCAGCGCGATGGGTTCAGTATTCCCTGGCGACCAAGGGTCAGCAACAAGGCCCGCAACTGGGCAAGCGAGGGTAAGCGAGGCGGCTTCTTCAGCCGACGGGGCTTCATCAGCGAAAACTCCTCAAATGCCCGCCGATAATAAGATTTAGGATCATAAAGACTTTCATAGATGTTTATGACTTCCTGAGTCATTTGGGCAATCGGGCGGACAGTCCGGTAATTGATCAGTCCGATCAGGCTCGTTGCCTTATCGGAAGGTATGAAAGGCTCGCGCCCTTCCCTGGCAAGGCGCTTCCACAAGTCTGTGCCCGGAGGGGCCTGCAGGAAATTGACCAGTATCTGCGGAATATGGGTGCGCTTGGCAAAATCGATGACTCGACGGTCTGCCCCGGGCTTCTCATTGTCAAAACCGACTATCCAGCCGGCTTCAATTTGTAGTCCCGCGCTTATGATCTTGTGGCACGCCATGTCGAGATCCGTACAGGAATTCTGGTGTTTTCTGGTCTGTTCGAGAGTCTTTTTGTCGTCGGTTTCGATTCCCACGAATACCTTGTAGAAGCCTGCGTCGACCATGAGATCCATCAACTCCTGGTCCTTGGCCACATTTACAGAAACCTGCGCATTGAAATCAAAACATTGGCCGGCGCATGTGTGCCAACTGATCAATTCCCTCAACAACTCTTTGGCAGCGCGACGATTGCCTACAAAGTTGTCATCAACAAAGAAAACGTTTTCCTTCCAGCCGAGGCGTTTGAGAGTGTCCAGTTCGTTTATAATTTGCGAAGGGGATTTGATTCTGACCTCGCGTCCCAACATATGAGTAACGTCACAGAACTCACATTTAAAGGGGCACCCTCTAGAGAACTGGACGCCCATGGTCAAGTACTTTTCCAACTCAAGAAGGTCAAATCTGGGGGAAGGCCAAGATTCAAGGTCCGGTCTGGCCTCGCCGCTAATGATCACGCCGGACTCATTCAGGTTCAAGGCTTGCAAAAATCGGTCTATGCAAGATTCCAGCTCTCCGACCACAACTATGTCTGCGCCGTCTCTCAGAGCATCTTCCGGTGCATGAAAGACCGCGGGTCCCCCAACCACGACCTTCTTACCGTGTCTCTTGGCCTCCTGGACCGTCTCAACAATTCCTTGGTGCTGGACATTCATTCCGGAAATCAGCACCAGATCACACGTATCCCAGTCTTGTCGGGTTACTGTTTGAAAAGTCATATCGATAAGTTTGAATTCCCAGTCCTGCGGAAGCAAGGCAGCAACAGTGATGAGCCCGAGAGGAGGATGAACGGCTTTCCGCCCGAGCATCCTCAGGACTCTATCCAATGAATAGAAAGTCTGGGAAAAACATGGATTCAGCAAGAGTACTCTCATATTGCAACTCTCCAAAGGTATACTTTCATAAAGACTTCATGACTACGCGTGACGGAACTGGGCTTCCAAGCCCATCCGGAGCAGGCTTCCCCCGGCGTCTTCTCCAAGACATGAAGTAATCACCATCTGCGGGTTAGCATTTTGTGCAGAGGGCTACATTAGGTGTCAGATGGAAAAAAGACTCCCCGTATTATGTGGAGCACTATCGTTCCATAGAGGGTTGCCAATTTGGCGGCAGAATACCGGAAGGTTCGTTGCGGAAGATTTCGCGGAGCTTGACTTGACAGCCCACGTATCAGCCACCGAGCCTGTGGCACAATTCCAAAAGTTCACGCGGTATTGAAACAGACCACTATCCTTTCGTGTGTAACATAATTACCGTCAATAGAAGATGGTGTCAAGTCCACGAAACTGATGGGGGCCATTCCTCTTTCCTTCACGGCAGGACTTAGTACTCGGTTTCTTAAGTTCGGTGACGTATTTCGGAAAGTATTGGCCTCGAATCCGCTTTCACGGTCTCGAGTCCAAGAATACGTCACCTGAATTACGAACTGGACTACTTAGGGTGACATCATGTCAATTCGCGCACGTCGTACGATAGTCCACGCCGGCTGAATTCTGCGGTCAGGGGGGCCTTAGGACCCGTGACTCGAACGCCAGTATCGCAAGCCTTGCGGCAGGGCCGCTTAAGTGATAAAGTAATCTGTTGCCATCACTCCGGCGCGGACGTATCCCCTGCATCTCAGGAGAAGCTTTTGGATCTGCTCGACTCAATCCAATGTACCATGAAAAACCTGGAACAGGAGTTGATTCAACAGTTGAGAGGCCGCGTCCCCGTGGCCTTCGAGATAGGCGCTCATATTATGAACAGCGGCGGCAAGAGAATTCGCCCCCAGCTTGCCATCATAGCAGCTCGTATGGGCGGGTATTCGGGAATGGACGCGGTCAAACTGTCAGGGGCGATTGAGTGCATCCATACCGCAACACTGCTCCACGACGACGTGGTGGACCGAGCTGACACGCGTCGAGGTCGACCTTCAGCGAACACCTTATGGTCCAATGAGATGTGCGTCCTGGGAGGCGATTTCATACTAGCCAAGGCATTCTCTGCTCTCACGTCTCTCAAGAACCTCCGCATTCTCGAAATCGTGTCGAGGGCCACGGAGAGATTGAGCGAGGGTGAATTGTTTCAGATGATGAACATAGGGAATATCCAACTCACCGAAAAAGAATATGTTCAGGTCATCACCGACAAGACGGCGGTCCTGATGGAAGCAGCCTGCCGGGGCGGAGCCATACTGGGCGGATTGGGCGCTGAGAAAGAAGAAGCGTTGGCCCAATTCGGGTTCAATCTCGGCATAGCCTTTCAGATGACCGATGATGTGATAGATTACCGATCCGACAAAGAAACTATGGGAAAGAATCCTGGAAAAGACCTGGAAGAAGGGAAGCTCACACTGCCTCTGATCTGCGCTCTCAGGAAATCAAACAGCGAGGAACGGACACGAGTCGAAAGTATGGTCACCCAAAAGCAGTGTTCCGACGGAGATTTGGCCTGGGTGAGGGGTTTCTTGGAGGCGCGGGGCGGAATCGAGGATACGCTCCGTAAAAGTCGCGACTATCTGAAAATTGCGACGGACCAGTTGGAGATTTTCAACGACTCGGAAGAAAAGCGTGCTTTGATGGCCCTCGCAGACCGCATATTATGCAGGACATACTGACCCTGTGCCGCAAAGAAGCAAAACGTCTACCGAGAAAGAATTTATTTGAAGAACGTTTTTGCTTTTCCCATGGATTTCTTGACAGAAGATGGTCCCCTTGCTAACAAACCCTATGACTTCAGTGCTGCGTCGAGGGTCTCACACCGTGAGACGTAAGCTTTCATTCATTCTGGTCACATTCATTGCGGTGCTTGCCGCAGGCTGTCCCTCGCTTTGGAAAGCCGATATAGCTGAGAAGGACCCAGGGCCGGACAAACTCTTCCAAGCGGCGGAGGACCAGTTCCAGAAGAAGCAATATGGATCGGCCGTAGACATGTATGAGCGGCTGAAGTCAGGGTATCCGGATTTCAAAAAGATGCCGGAAGTCTACCTGAAGATAGCCGACGCACTCTACGACGAGCAATCATATGACAAATCCATTGCGCGGTACCAGCAATTCATAGACCTCTATCCCGGCAACAAGGAGGTCTCCCGGGCCAAGTTCAACATAGGTATGGCCTACTTCAGCCAGATCAAAAATACCGACCTCGACAACTCGGTCGTTCAGACGGCAACGGCAGAATTCAAAGCCCTTGCAGCAGATTCCAACGCAGGAGAATGGGCGAAGAAGGCTGAAGAAAAGTATAACGAGTGCCGCAAGAAGTTAGCAGAGAAAGAGATGTACAAAGCCCGCACGATGTTGACTGTGGGCAACTATCAAGCTGCACGGCTGGCTGCAAAGCGTGTGCTGGATGATTACCCCAAACTGGGTTTCGATAACGACGCGTCAGACCTGATCAAAAGCATCAAGGGCAAGTAAGCCCACGTGCACGTAACTGCCGGGAACGAAGATTTCCTCGGAACAGGCTGCCGACTCTCAACCCCTCCTAAGAAAACCTCTTTACTTTATCTCGTCGAGGAGGCCCTCAGAAATCCCCTCTGAAACTAGGGCGTTGTAGGTCTTGACTGTCACTTGGCCCGGCAAAGCGCCCTTGGGGCGACCCAAATCACCCACATCGGCTACAATCACTTCCACTTTCCCCTTGTCCCGGGCTTTGGAGAAATGGACCGCAAGCCCGGCGGCAGTTTCCATGTCCTCGACGGGGATCTGTTCACTCCCTTCTCGACGGAGAATCACATGGGACCCTGCAAAACCCTTTACATGGAACCAAAAGTCCCCTTTTCGTGACTTCCTGCGCAGCAAGAAATCATTCCCTTTACCGCTCTTACCCACGAAAATGAGCGTACCGGCCGGCGTCCGCACCTCACGAAACAGAGCCGAATCCGACGTGGGCCCTGCACCTGCTTTGCCGGGTGACTTAAGCTTCTGTGGGGAACCGAAAGGCATTTCCGTTGCCAGTCGTTCAAGTTCCGTGATGTCAGAGGCTTCCCCGAGGAAAAAAAGCAGGTCTTCAACGGCCCGTTTTTCTTCAAGGGTTCGATGCATGCGTTCCCGCACCATCTTCTCGCCTCGTTTGCCTTTGGCCGCTTTCTTGAAGATTTGGTCCATGTTGGCCACAGCGTCCAGCGCCGGGTCCAGGCCGACGATTCGGCTGCCGCCGGTCGTCCAATCCTCAACTTCTATGCTGGTCATGCCCTTTTTTACACGTTTCAGATTCGCCTTCAGCAATTCGCCCTCATCACCGCGATCCGCGAGTTGCCGGAGTCTTTGAGCATCCGCTTCGATTTTGTTCAAACGGCGGTCCAAAGAATGGACGCGAGCCTTCAAAGGTGCTGCCAGCTTCCGTCTGAAACCCTCCAGTAGGTACGATTCCAATTTGGACCCAAAAAATGCGTCCACTGCCTCGTTCATGGATGAGAAACACTCATCGAGGGAAGCGTCTGCTTCGATTGTGATGCGCCTTCTGCCGTCCGGTCTTGTGGTAATACCAGGGACAAACTTGTTCACGTCCAGATCGTGGAACGACTTTGTCCGAACGCTGCTCCTTGCGGGTGGAGGGAAATAATCCAGACCAGGCAGAACCACCCTGCTCCCACTCTCCTTCCCAGGGATGTGATGGAGACAATCCATAATCCGATTGGGTTTGCGGTCGACGATGAGCATGTTTGAGTCCCGTCCAAGGAGTTCGAGAATAAAGTCTCTTTCCACTCTCTCATTCTCTGGGCCTCGCACCGTGATAATTCTGACAACCCGGTCATCCGGAGCCGCGGCGACTTCAACAATTCTTGCCCCTTGGAGATGAGCCCTGAGATAAGCGCAGAATCTCGGAGGCGTAGGCGGATTAGGAATCTTGAGGCTGGTTAGATGAATGCGGCCCAGCAACGGATCAGCGCTTAGCATGAGCTTTTTCTCTCCCCCTGTCCGGAATCGTATGCGCAACACAATGTCTCTGGGCAGAGGCTGATATATTTTGTTGATGAACCCGCCTGGAAGCAGGTCATTAAGTTCCTGTGCGACTTTTTGGATAATGGCCAGATCCATCTATACCTCACCGTGAGGGGCCTTTTTTCTGTCAGTCCTGTGAACCCCGAATCCGCGAGACCGGGGCAAGTGCAGGAATCTGTTGTAGGGGCGGACCTATGCGGCCGCCCAGGGCAGACACTCGGGTCTGCCCCTACATATCCCGGATCAAAGCCTGTCCCGGACTCCCATCCAGGAGCCTGGGCGACCCAGCGAAGCGCGGGGTCATTTCCGCGAATTGGACAAAAACTTTACCAAATGCCATCAAGATAGTTACCCTGCACGCTGGTCGAAAAACTTCTTGTTCTGCCAAATTATAGCACAATGGCGCATCGGAACCTTTCCGGTTATGGTAAAAGGTATTGATGTCCGAGGTTCAGCCGCCGGCTGGGGGAATGCAAATGAGCGTGTTGACCAGAGATGAATTATTTCAGGCGATGAAGGAAGGCCGGATCCAAATCGAGCCGTTCAGCGAAAATATGGTCGGCCCGGGATCAGTGGATCTCAACTTGAGCAACCAGTTCAGGGTCTTTAAAAAGATTCGCAGGGCCGTAGTTGTGGACGACACCATGGACCTCGAAAAAATCACTAAGCTCGTCTACTGTGAGCATTCATTCACCCTCCTGCCCGGTGAGACTATCCTCGGAATAACGCAGGAAAGAATCCGTCTCGCGCCAAACCTGTGCGGGTGGATTCAGGGGCGGTCCCGCTTTGCCCGTATTGGTCTCCTGGTGCACATGACTGCGAGTTTCATTCAACCAGGCATCGACAACCGGCAGGTCCTGGAAATTAGCAACATGGCCCCTTTTCCCCTCATACTTAAACCGAACACCCGGATCTGCCAGGTTGTCTTTCAGACTACCATCGGTGAAGCGGTTTACGAGGGGAAACACATGGCCCAAGACTCCTTGTGATAGGTAACTGCATACCAAGGACGCGGATTTCCGGTCCTCAAATCATCGAGGCAATACTATGGCGAATCGAACTATCTCCATGTCGGACCAATTGTACGATTACTTGTTGTTGTCATCCCTGCGCGAACCGGAAATTTTGCGCCGCCTCCGGGACGAAACGGCTCCATATCCTCATTCCATGATGCAGACTGCTCCCGAGCAAGGTCAGTTCATGTCTCTACTCCTCCAAATTATTGGAGCAGCCAACACCATAGAGTTGAGCGTTTATACCGGCTACAGCTCCCTATGGACCGCTCTGGCTCTGCCTCCGCAAGGCAGAATCATAGCGTGCGACATAAATGAAGAGTGGACCTCCATGGCCCGCAGGTATTGGCAGGAGGCCGGCGTCGACGAAAAGGTCGATTTGCGGCTGGCCCCCGCGATCGAAACCCTTGATACTCTTTTGGAGGCAGGAAAACATGGATCTTTCGATTTTGTTTTCATAGATGCTGATAAGGAAAATTACGATGCCTATTATGAACGCTCTCTTGAACTCCTGCGCCCAGGGGGATTGATTGCCGTAGACAACGTGCTGTGGAGCGGCCGAGTGGCAGATCCTCTCTCAAGCGATGATGCTACCCTAGCGATCAGAGCGTTTAATCTGAAGCTTCGTGACGATGATCGGATCAAGTTGAGCCTGGTTCCCATAGCCGACGGCCTGACACTGGCACTCAAACAAGGCTAGAGAGCCACTGGGGGGGCACAACAATGAATAAAAGTCTTGACGGTGATAGTTGACCGGTCTATTATGGTCTCGGTGGTGGAGGGCATGAGCACCATGCGAAAAGAAACAACGGATGAAACTGCGGATTTTATTTTAATAGCTGGGAGGGGGCTTTGCTGCGCATGAAGGCAGAAAGCAACAACGCCCCGCTTATTCTCTTCGAAAAGATGGTCTTCGGCTGTGTACTGAAGCAACAATTTTCGACACGTTGAAAGTCTACACAGATGGAGAGCTACTCAAAAAGATAAGCCAGTAGACGATGCTCGATATGAGGAGGAACCGATGAATCTTGACGATCATCCCACAGTAAAATGGTACCGGCAGCGGGATACAACCCAACCTGACGCTGACAGGTCAACTGGAATCGATCCACAGTGGCTAAAGGGGCTTTGCATTGAGGCCGGAGCAGATGACGCCGGTTTTGTGGAAATTGATCGGCCCGCGATCGCCGATCAGAGGGATGAACTTCTGGATGTGTTTCCTGCCACTAGGACGCTGATCTGTATAGCCCATCGCCTCCACCGAGAGAACACGCGAACCGTTGCTCATTCCGCTACCAACCTGGAATTTCAACAGGCCTGGAAAGATGCAAACCACACTGCTCGCACCATTGCCTTGCGATTGCAAGAACGCGGATTTAGAGCCCTGAATGTGCCGGTGGGATTCCCCATGGAAATCGAACGATGGCCGGGTAAGATGTGGCTTTCCACCGACAAGGTTAACGCAACCGAAGCAGGGCTGGGCCGTATGGGCTGGAATCGATTGGTGCTACATCCAAAGTTTGGTTCCACCATCGTACTGGGGACAATTCTCGCGGATGCTGAACTTACTTCGTATAGTGCTCCACTGGAATTCGATCCGTGTATCGAGTGCAAGCTCTGCGTGGCGGTTTGTCCGGTGGGCGCTGTGGCTGCCGATGGCAATTTCGACTTTGTGTCATGTTACACACATAATTACAGAGAACGGTTGGGGGGTTTTGCCGACTGGGTTGCGAAGGTTGTGGCCAGCCGTAGCCTCAAAGAGTATCGGACACGAGTCAGTGATTCCGAGACAGTCTCTATGTGGCAGAATCTGTCCATCGGCGGACAGACCAGATGCGACAGGTGCATGGCAGTCTGTCCGGCAGGAGAGGAAGCGATAGGGGCTTTTCTGGATGACCGCAAGGGTTACATTGAAGCGTTGGTCAAGAAGATGCAGGCCAAACAAGAGACTGTATACGTGGTCCCCGGTTCCGATGCCGACGCCTACGTGACGTCCCGATTTCCGCACAAGAAGGTCAAGCGTGTTTCAAACGGCCTTCGGCCTAACTCGGTGACGATGTTTCTCAAAAGCCTACCGATCGCATTTCAGAGGCAGCAGGCCGAAGGCCTCAACGCCACTTTTCATTTTACGTTTACCGGTGATGAGATATGCAAAGGCACCGTAATTATTCGCGACAAGACCGTGACGGTCCAGGAGGGCCTTATAGGTGCTGCGGACCTCCACGTCACTGCCGATAGTAGCACGTGGATCAGGTTTCTGGCAAAGGAGGCCGGCTTGCCCTGGGCGCTGGTCTCTCGGAGGATCCGCATAAAAGGATCTCCAAAACTCATGATGGCCTTCGCGAAATGTTTTCCGGCCTAGCGAACCGCGGGTTTGAAAACCGCAGCTTGGTGAGGGCCAGTTTGTGGATCTTTTGCTCCATATGATCGCGGCGACTGATAGCCTGGAGTTGGAGTATACACTGTATATAGTTCACCCCTGGACAGATCTCTCCCTTGTTCGGGACTAATTCATAGCTTGCGACATCAACGCAGATTGGGCCTCGCGGATTTTCAACGGCTTACGGCAGACAGGACCTTCCCAAAGAATGGCTGAACAATGTTCACTGCCTTGTTCTCGCAGAGTTCGTGGCAACAGAAGCAAGAAATACACTTCCTGCGGTCGATCACCATTGCCCCGTCTATCTCGTTGATCGCGCGCGGCGGGCAATGGGCGACGCAGATCCCGCAACTTCGGCAAGCTGCCGGGTCGATGGCAGGTTTGGTGATGACATGGTTCTCCAAGAAGCGGCGCACCGGATTCCAATAGGAGAGATTCCAGGCCATTGTCACTGATTTCGGCGCCTTGAAGTCTTTCAAGGGAAATCCGTCAAGATCGTCTCCGACCCTCTGGATTTGCCCGCTATCGGCAATTCCCACTCCCATGCTCTCCCCGATGACACACGTAGGCAGGGAACGGGCCTTGTAGCCCACCAACCTGCAGATGACTGCATCCAGAGCCACGGCATCTGTGGATATGCCGAGAATCCCAACGTGGCGGGCATCTCCACTGTTGGGACCATTTCCTTCCATAGCAAGGATACCGTCTACAATGGAGAGAACCGGCCGGATCTTTTCAAAGATTTGGACAAGCACCGTTGCGAAGCAATCAACGTCCTTCCCGGCTCTTAGATGCCAGGAAGCCTTGTCAGTGCCGATAACGGTTCCAAAGAGGTTTTTGACCGCGAGGGTGAGCAACATCTGGGTGTGGGTCTTCAGCTTAGCCAGATTAATTACCGCGTCAAATTCAAATACCTCGCGTGCAAGGTCCATGCGTCGAAATAGGCGGCCCGTGGAGAATTCCACCGGTAACTTCTCCACGAACGGTACCGTCTGGATGGCCAGTTTCTTCATAAAAGGCTCGTACCCGCATTTCGATAGAACTCTTGGGAGATTGCCGAGAGGCGGGCTGTCCCCGATGAAAGGAGTGGCCCCAGCATCAATCACCATAGAAGCAATCGCTTCTACCACCGCTGGATGTGTTACGACGGCCTGATCAGGGGCCGCGGACTTGAGCAGATTCGGCTTAAGTAGTACCCGGTCCCCTCTTTTTACCAACAAAGCCATTCCCCCGAGATCATCGAGACATTTTTCAAGAACTGTCGCCAACAGGGGCGATTCATAATTCCCACATTTTCTGACCGTGACCAGTGATTTCATAATGGTTGTTTAGCATTTACCGGTCCATCGGTAAAGCTTCCCGGTGGTGTCCTAATTTAGTGTACTGGCCGTCATTCCGGGGAACGCAGGAATCCACCCCGCGAAACACGAGACCGGACAGCGGATCGGAGTCCGGGGTGACGGTTTGTAGAGACCGCCCATTGCATCCCAAATCAGGACACTGCCAACCTCTATTTGTGTTTGCAACCTGCTACCAGTTCATGGTATGGTTAAGCGCTTTGGACTGTATGGGGCTGCAATTTAATGTATCAACAATTTCCTCAAGCAAAGCGCGCCTGGGGAGGTAGTCTACCGGACTCGCAGACCGAATGAGAGAGGTGTACCTGCGGGAGCCCGACCTGGACCCAGGTGGCTGAGGCGCCAGCGGACAGGCTGGGAGGCCGGTATCGGCTTGCGTTTATTGACGGCACGTCTCGTCCGCTGTCAACCTTGTCCTGAAAGGAAGTTGGTTTGATCCCGCGCTACACCCGCCAAGATATGGGAAAGATCTGGGAACCACGCAACCGCTATCAGAAGTGGCTGGATATAGAATTAGCGGTTTGCGAAGCATGGACAGAAAGAGGCGTCATCCCGCCCGAAAGCATGGAACGCATCCGGACGAGAGCCGCATTTGATCCGGAACGCATCAACGAGATTGAAAAAATTACCCGCCACGACGTCATAGCATTTACTACCTCCGTGGCTGAGTTTGTAGGAGAGGACTCACGATTCATCCATCGAGGTCTTACTTCGTATGACGTGGTGGACACAGCGCTTTGCCTGCTGCTCAAAGAGGCGGGGCTCCTTATCCGCAAAGGGCTGGTGGAGCTGCTGGGTGCACTTAAGACGCGCGCTCTGGAGTATCGCCACACCCCGATGGTAGGGCGCTCCCATGGCATTCATGCCGAGCCAATCACTTTCGGGCTCAAATTGGCAGTCCTGTACAGCGAAATGTTCAGACACCTCACTCGCTGGGACGCCGCTCTGAAGACCATTTCTGTAGGCAAGATTTCAGGCGCCGTAGGAACCTTCGCTCATCTGGATCCGAAAATGGAGGAAGACATCTTGGCCAAGCTGGGGCTTGAACCTGCCCTTGCTTCCAGCCAGGTGCTTCAGAGGGATCGCCACGCAGAGTATTTCACCACCTTGGCGCTGATGGCCTCAAGTATGGAGAAAATCGCGGTCGAGATAAGGCACCTGCAGCGCTCTGAAGTGGCCGAAGTAGAAGAATTCTTCCACGAAGGGCAAAAGGGTTCCTCAGCCATGCCCCACAAGCGGAATCCGGTACTCACCGAGAACATCACCGGGCTGGCTCGTGTGGTTCGAGGTCATGCCGTTGCTGCAATGGAGAACGTGCCTCTTTGGCATGAAAGGGACATTTCCCATTCTTCGGTCGAAAGGATCATTGCCCCTGACGCCACAATATTGGTTGACTTCATGCTCCACCGCCTGACTTCGGTGATAAGCAATTTGAAGGTGTATGAGCAGAAGATGTTGCGAAATCTCCAAATGAGCCACGGGCTTATTTTTTCCGAATCCGTTCTTCTTCAACTGGTGGACCGCGGACTGACTAGAGAAAACGCCTATGCTCTGGTTCAACGTAATGCCATGAAAGCGTGGGAGGATCAGGCAGACTTCAAGGAAATCCTCATGAGGGATGCCGAGATTCTGGAGCATCTGAATGCATCCGAGATAGAGGCGGTCTTTGACCTCAGCCGTGCGCTGAGGTGGGCCGATTCGGTAGTTGATAGGGTTTTTTCGCAAACAGTTTCATGATGTTGTATTAGAAAGTTAATGTAAAACTTTCTTGACATTTGGCGCAAGTACCTGTAAAGAAAAGCGTATGTTCGCTTCCAATCTGAAAAGACTGTTAGCCTCCCCTCGTTGTCGGACTGCAAACATGGTCTCGATGGCCCTCATTCTGGTCATGGCATGTTCCGCGGGCGCCTCCGGTAGCGAGCCTCTCTATCCTGTGGCCCTCATGAACTGGATGGTGGAAGGAACTTTCCACGCTGTGATCGTCGACAAGGCCCGGCAGCGCCTTAGTGTTTGGCGGGTCAAGGACGGCGAGCCCTCCATGGTCGAATCCTACCGGTGTTCCACTGGTGAGAATGATGGGGACAAGTGGGTTCGGGGTGATATGAAGACTCCGGAAGGGGTCTATTTCTTCTGCTCCGTTATTGACGGTCGGACGCTTCCAGCAAAGTATGGGATGTGGGCTTTCACCACCGACTATCCTAATTTCGTAGACCGCAGGAGAGGTAAGAATGGCGACGGCATCTGGCTTCATGGAAGGGACAAACCCCTCGGAGCGAAGCCCGATTCCAATGGTTGCGTGGCCCTGGAGAATGAGGATCTGATCAAGGTATCTCGGTATATCAGGCTGCAGAGTACTCCCATTATAGTCGTCGAGAAGCTAATCATGGCGCCAAGGTCAGTAATTATGGAGCAGGAACGGGAACTGAGGAACTTCATCGAGTCCTGGCGCCAGGCATGGGAATCGAAGAGCCTTGACGGGTACATGAGCCACTATTCAGCGAATTTTCAGAGTTGCTGGCTCGATTTCAACGGCTGGAAAGAAAAGAAACGCAGGCTAAACAAGCGCTATGCTTCCATACGCGTCAAGCTGGGCAACGTGTATCTCTACCGCCAGAACGGCCTCATTACCTCTATCTTTACCCAATCTTACGGTTCCGAAGGCTTCCATAGCTCAGGCATTAAGGTGCTGTACATTACGCACGGAGACAAATACAGCATTTATGCGGAGGATTACCACCAGCCGGTTGATGACCCCTTTCCGGTACAGACCTTGCTGGCCAGAGCCGGAGCGGATCCCGGCACGAGGAGTACTCAGCCGAATGATTTTCATATCCGACTGGTTTCCACTGACGAACCGGAGCCCGCACCTCAGGGAGAAGTCGAGGCTCCAAGGCCATCCGCCCCGTCGCGGGGGGTGGTCCTGGATCGCATAAGCGGCCGAATTGCAAAAGAGGGTCCGGCTCCCCACCTCGAGATGAATGAAAAGTACTTAGGCGGCCCCTCCCCGGATCGACTGATTGTAGCCCGCCTGATGCCCACGTATGTGCCCCTCCCGAGTATTGAACCAGCCGCAAAGAAAGCAAAGTTGGAAACTCAGGTGGCTTCCAAGGCGCAGATTCCGGAAAAAGCCGAGCCGAGTCCAAAGGACGAGCCAGCCGTTACGAAAGCAAAGCCTCAGACTCAGGTGGCTTCCACGCCGCAAATTCCGGAAAGCATCGGACATAGTGCGAAAGAGGAGAAAACCGACCGAAAACTAGCGGCGCCTCCCCACGCTCGCATGAAATCAGAGATGAGATATTTGCTGGCATCTCTGGAAAAAATGGATCGATACTCACACACGGGCGGCAAGGCTGTCCAGGGCGAACAGCCGCACGGATCCGGATCGAAAGCGGTCGCATCGAAGGGCAAGGCGCCGGATAAGGCGGCATCAGATAAAAAGGCGGTCTTGGCTTTCCTCGGTGAGTGGAAATTGGCCTGGGAGCAAAAGAATCTTGACAGGTTCATGAAAATGTATCATCCCGATTTCGAGCAAGAGGGAATGAATTACGAGGGGCTCCTGAAGACTAAGAAAAATTTCTTCCGCAAATACCGAACCATCCGTGTCGAAGTTGAACGGGTGGAAATCAGGAAGGTGCAAGGCCGAGTTCTGGTGAGGTTCGTCCAGTCCTTCCAGGGAGATAAATACCGTGATAAAGGTTGGAAAAGCATGGTCTTGGCTGGCGGCGAGGGTTCGGGGTTCCGCATCGTCTCGGAGGGATGGACCGCCTTATCGGGACCTTCCTCCGATACCAATACCTAAAACCCGGACCAAGGCCCGTTATTCCATAGTACTCATGAGTGAAACGGGCACTTCCCGCCAGATTGAGCTGACCCCCTTCCGTATGCGCGTTGGCTTCGCCGTAGTGGCAGCCGTGATTGGCCTGGTTGTGTTTGCCATCATTGGGATGGGGGGCTACCTGTCGGGCAAGGGCGGATCTACGAGCCAGAATGACACCGTCACGCAAAAGGTCCAATCGTTGCAGGAAGAGCTTAGAAAACGCGAACTGGAGATAGCCATTCAGGAGAAGCGCCTGAAGGAATTGCAGGAATCTCCTACATTGGCAGCGGTTCCCCCGCTGCCGACCAGAGAAGCGGCCCCTGTTGAGGAAGAGGCGCACGACCGGAAGTCGCCTGTCGAGGATGAAGGTCCGCTGACAGCCCTTCAGGACGCGGTTAAGGCTCCGGCCAATCCACCCGGCCGATCTAAAGCGGTGGAAGAGGAAATCGAGGAGAGTCCAAGCACATTCTCTTCGACGGAGTCCGGCACAGGAAAATTCGCCGGTCGCGGATCGACTGAGCCGCCACTTATGGGAACCGGAGAATCGGGCCTTGGGTCGGTCCAGACGCCGATCATCAATTTTAATGCTCAGGAAGTGACTGCCACGGTTGAGAGTCCCAATAGCGGGAAGCTCAGTTTCAGACTTATCAAAGACCACCCGGATACGTTGTTTTCAGGATACCTGTTCGTGTTTGTGGAGACGGTTGACCAGCGGGGAGAGAACAGAATAGTTGTTTATCCGAGCAAGACGCGTCTCGCAGAGGAAGACCTACCGGCTGATTACAGAGACGGGCAATCCATCCCCTTCAAGGTTAATTCCCGGGTGGAATTGGCCTACGGGGACAGTCGATCGGGAACATCCCTATCCAGAGTATCGATCCTGCTTTATGACGAGAATGGAAAGATAGTCTTCCAGCGGGGCTTCGATCGCAAGGAATTAAGGCTGGTCGGCAAAAAGGGGGGCGCACTGGAAGGCGTCCGCTCAACGGCCGGCCAGAAGAGACGTGCGCTGTAGAGAGTTTAGAGGTCGGACTCTACTGATTTTGGTTGAGGCTTTTTGTGAGGGCGGTTAGCCCTCGTTTGTTGTGAGGAACTGGAAAGTTATATCCCTAGTGCTCGTTTTCGTGTGCTTGGGTTGTGAAGTCGGTTTGTTTGACGGTTAGGTTGTCTATGTCGCTCATTTCCAGAATCCATCTGGGACTCCCCGGGGTCTCAGTCTCACTCGTCCTGTTGCTCGGTCTTGCCGTGCCCTGCGCAGTCCCCGCGGAGACTATCCACAAGGTCTATTTTAAGGGGACGAATTCAGAACTGGATGTGTACACCATTAAAGGCAGCTCGCCAGGCCCGACACTGTTGCTCATGGGAGGGATTCAGGGGGACGAGCCGGGAGGATACTTGGCCGCGGATCTTTATGCCGACATTTCCCTGAAAAAGGGGAACTTGATCCTCGTGCCGCGGGCGAATTTCTTTTCAATTGTGGAAAACAACAGGGGCGTTGAGGGGGATATGAATCGGAAGTTTGCCGATCAGCACCCCAAACGTTCCGACCGAGATGTCCTTGTCGTGAAGATAATCAAGGACCTCATGAAACGGAGCGATTTCTTTTTGAATCTCCACGACGGATCGGGATTCTATACCCCGAAATGGGAGTCACCGGAACAAAACCCGATGCGGTACGGACAGTCAATCATTGCCGACACGGAAGAGCACATACGTCCAGACGGAAGAATTATTCCAATGGAGAGCATGGTGAATCGGGTGCTGGAGAGGGTCAATCCCCAAATATCAGCCGTGGAGCACCTCTTCCACTTCAATAATCACCGGACCCTACGCCCAGACACCACACATAAGGAGCAGCGGCTTTCGGCAACTTATCACGCGTTGACCAAAGTGGGCATTCCGGCCTTTGCCAGTGAAACCTCGAAGAGCATCCGTGATTATCGTTTGAGGGTCCGATACCAGACCATGGTAGTAAATGCCTTCTTGGATGAGTTCGGCATCATACCTGACAATCCGAAGATCTACCTCGATAATCCTTATCTTAAATATCTGATCGTTGCGATCAACGGCCGCACCCCCATTGTTGTGAACGGCAATGATGCGCTCAGGGTCCACTCCGGCGACAATGTGAGGATAGTGCACATTGAATCAAACTACTCACGGGGACTCACCGCTCGTATCAAAGGAGCCGGCGGATTCAACGATCTGAATGAGGAAGTGCATCTTACCAACGACACCCTCATACAGGTACGAAAAGATCGCTTCCTCATCGGTGCCATCCCCCTGGAGATCATTCACGGCCGGCCCCCGTCAGATGCCGGTGTACGCGTCGAGCCAAAGGTGCGGCACTTCTGCGTTCGAGTCAACGATAGGACAGTCGTGGCAGAGCCTGGGGAGGAATTGACGGTCATGCGAGGGGACACCCTTATCCTGCTGGATCCGTCAACCAATTTGGAGCCTGAAGATGAAAAGGCGTTGAGAATAGATCTTCGTGGTTTCCAGGTGCAATCGTCACCGCTGGAAGACCGAGGCCACCGCATCAACACAGCCACAGACCTTCAGGAGAAATACGGCCGCAGGCGCGAAGGGAATACGGTCTTCCCCCTTCAAGCTAAGCTGAACAACAAAGTCATTGGGGAAAGCTACATTGTCGTGGCGGAGCCCCGTCTGGAATACCTGGTGCTTCGTGAATCGCAAGGCGGGCCATTCGTAGCCTACCCGGGAGACAAATTGGAATTGCCGGCGAATGCGCTTATCAAGATTATGGATGTGAAGACCAACGTCCGTGAAGCAACCGCCCTCTTCATTACCATGGCCGGCAGGACCGTGAGATGGCATCAGCAGTCCGCGTCGGCCACCGGTATCGACGCCTCGAAACTGACTGACGACGAAGTCCCTCTTGATATTACCCGCAACGGTCGGAGCCTTGGAAGAATATGGATCAAACGGGGAAAAGAGTTCCGGCTTTCCTCAGAAAGTAATCGCGTTCCGTTCTTTCCGGTTCGGTACTAGCTCGGTAGCTGGTTGTCAGCCTTAGCTTGCCGTGGTCATCTTATTGTTTTCGTCAACAAATATATTGCGCGCATGAAAGCCCTTACATTCGGAATCCTCCACGGAAACATAGGAACAAATAATTACAAGGTCCCTGACCGAAACCTTTCTGGCTGCCGCTCCATTCAAGCAAATCACGCCTGAACCGGGCTCCCCCCTGATTACGTACGTGGCAAATCTTTCTCCGTTGGAGACATTGTAGATATGAACCTGTTCGTACTCAAGAATGTCCGCGGCATCTAGGAGAGTTGAATCGATGGTTACGCTTCCTTCGTAATCGATACAAGCGCCGGTGACTTTGACCCGGTGGATCTTGGATTTTAGCATCGTCCGTTGCATTTCCCGCCTCCTGCAGGAAAGAATTATCGTTGAAGAGTTTGCTCCGTCCGGTTCCTACGCTTCGTACTTCTTTAGCGTGGGGCCCTGTAGCAACATGTTGTCGATAAGGCGCGTATTGCCGATTCGGACCGCGAGCGCTGCCAACGCACGGTCAGCCACGCGCTCCAAATCCTCAAGGGACTCCGGATGAACCAGGCTGACATAGTCTATTTGGGCGTCCGGTTCCCTCTGTATCCGATCCGACATTGCCTTTACGTATTCTTTGGCGTCTTGTTCCCCCCGATCCAAAAAGGCTTGAGCCGCCTGCAATGCCTGGTAAAGGCATGCGGCCTGCTGCCTCTCCCGCGGAGACAGATAAGAATTCCTGGAACTCATCGCCAGCCCGTCATCCTCGCGGACCGTCGGACAAGAAACTATTGAGACGTCCAGATCCAGGTCCCGCGCCATGGTCTTGATCACCTGGAGCTGTTGATAGTCCTTCCGACCGAAATACGCGGCTGTAGGGGAAACAACATTGAAAAGCTTCAGGACAACGGTTGCCACTCCTCGGAAGTGCCCCGGCCTCGAAGCTCCGCAAAGCGAGGCTGCCACCTTTTCGACCTCCACGTAAGTCTGGAAGTCCGGGCCATAGATATCGCCTACTGCGGGTATAAACATTGCATCGACACCCACTTGGGCGCATTTTGCTAAATCAGCTTCCGGGTCGCGGGGGTAGCTGCTCAGATCCTCATTTCGTCCAAACTGGGTTGGATTGACGAAGATGCTTGTTACCAGCAGGTCGTTTTCGGAGCGGCCGCGTCGCATGAGACTCAAATGGCCCTCATGGAGATACCCCATGGTTGGGACAAAGCCGATGGTCTTGCCTGTCTGCTGACATGACCTGGACCAATGCTTCATCCGGGCGACGGACGTCAAAGTCTCCATGCACTGTTTTCCCACAAAAAAAGCCTTCCGATAGGAAGGCATGTCATAACCTGAGTATCATCCTTCCGTCCCGGTCTAAAAGATCCAGGCGGCATATGTTTCACAAAACCAAGAAGGTTCCGGGTCGAAATGTGACTCCAGATCCTGGCTCCACTATATAGCCGACAACCTTTCCCAGTCAAGAGGAAATGTCTGTTCTGAACCAGGTATTCAAATATTCTGAGAGAGATAGGCGATCTCTGTTTTCTTGAAACTCTATCGCTCCCATGGACATCTAATGTAATAGCCGGGGTTCAAGAATCAATGTGGCGGGATTCTTTTCTGAGAAAGGAGGAATGCCCAATGGAAAACAACGATAAGGCTGAACAGATCGTCAGAGAGATGGAGCGAGTAGCCCCTTATATGTACGAAGGGTTATACGGCAATTTTTTGAGAAGTTTTATGGATTCCGAGAGATCCAAATGGACCGAAGACTTATCGAACTACTTGACGCGTGCCAACGAAGATTGGGCTGAGGTGGGAGAGGAAATCGCATCCCTCTTGTGGGAAAAATTCGAGAAGAGAATCTCCTGTTAACCCGGTCCAGCGGTTTCGGTTACGCGTAGGCGTCGAGAGGCGCCCTCTCTGAGTCAGAATATGAGAACAAACAAGAGTCGCGGGAACGATCATTCCCGCGACTCTGTTTTTCTCAAAGAGATATGTGCTGGGATACCCTTCTTACGAAGCTTCCTCTGCTTGTGCAGGAGGGGGTGGCACATAATTCGGAACTGTCGGCAAAGTCACATCTCTCCCAGCGGACTTTGACCACGCGATGGCAACCGTCCGGTAGCCCAGATGGGCGAATTTGGAAAAAGGTAAGTACAGTAGAAGCGACAGTACGAACATCAGATGAATCGCGTAAAGTATGTACGCGCCGGGGGCCGATCCCGCCCAACGACACAACTCCGTCAGCAAGCCAGTAAGGCCGGTCCCAAAGATCATGAAGAGGAACAACCAATCAAAGTAGGAGCTGTTGCCGGTCTGCTCCGGCGCAGTGAGCCGCCGAACCAGCATGATTCCCAAGCCCAGCACAAAGGACACGGCACTGACGTTGCCCAGGAGCTTGATGGGAATTGTTCCTGGGCCTCCTCTGGACGGAGGAGCAATGTGAAGGACGTCGATATTGAACGCAACGATGGCCGTGGTCACGAATAGCCCTATCATGCCCCAGAACACGAGGAGGTGGGACGTATACCGTATGTTGTTCGCCTCACAGTCTTTAAATGTAGTGTGGGGAAGGATATCCTTGAGCGCCTCGATTAGACTCGGCACAAAACCTTTCCGTTGAGTACCGACTTCCAAAGGGTTGTTGGATTCCAAGTTGCCCCAGAAGTTTCGCAGACTCAGGATGAGGGAAACTACTGCGAAAATCAGAGCGAGAGTATAAACCACCTGGATGTAGACATAATCGATAAACTGGCCGTAGTGCACAGGTTTGGGAAAGGTAAAGCCGTTGTTCATCACGAGGAGCAATAGCACTACAACCACAGGGATGCCCATGGTAAGAACGAACAGCGAAGGTTGGCCTACCAGATTTCCCAGAACGGATGGCCAGGAGTTCTCCTGTATGTTCATTTTGCGGATGGCTTTGAGCACGTCGCCCGGATATGCCCCGCGGGGGCATTGAGTCGAGCAGTCGTTGCACTGGTGGCATAGCCAGACATCCGGATCATTCAAGAGTTTCTTCTTCAAGCCCCACTGCGCCCAGATCATCTCTTTACGCGGATAAGGATTGTTGTCCGGAGAAATAGGACACGCAACCGAACACGTGGCACACTGGTAGCACTTTTTCAGGTCGCCGGCACCGGCCTCTATAAGATCTTTGGTGAACTGAAGATCAGGTTCGGCAACAAACTCATTCGCCATCGGTGAACCTCCTTAGAAACCTTTATATGGGTTGGGATCAAAACCGGCGAGCGTTTCCATGAAATCGTCTACCAATTTCGGGATCATGTGGAACTCACTTATCGCCAATTGGTGAACGGCTATACGTTCCGATTCCAGGACGAGCCTCTGCAAGGTTTCGGAGATCTTGCCCATTCGATATTCCGCCAGCTCGCTCCCCTTTATGAAATGGCACTGGTAGTCGTCACCGTACTTACATCCTATCAGCATGATGCCGTCAATGCCCTTGGACAGTGCATCAGCGATCCACACCATGTTGATGTTGCCAAGGCACCTCAACGGAATAAACCTGACATAGGGGCTATACCCAAGTCTGTTGATTCCCGCCATGTCCACCGCGGGGTAGGAGTCATTCTCACAAATAAACACCACTACTCGCGGTTTTTCTGCGTACTCATCGGGAACATTAATGGATTTGACCATGGATCCGATCATGTCCACTGAATGATCCCTGAAAGAGATGATCCGTTCAGGACACGAACCCATGCATATGGCGCAGCGCCTGCAGCGAGTAGGATTGGGCAACGGCGTCCCGTTGGGCTTTTCATCGTAAGCTCCGAACGGGCACTCTTCCGTGCAGCGCTTGCACTGTGTGCACCGTGTGACGAAGATCTCCGGAAATGACTCATCCCCAGCCCTCGGATGAACTGCCTTGCCCTGTGCCACAAGCTCCACGCACTGTATAGCTTTGAGTGCAGCGCCGACCGCGTCGGTTTCGCTGCTCTGGAAGTCCATAGGTTGTCTGACACAGCCTGCCGTGTAGATTCCCGTTCTCTGCGTCTCGTACGGGAAACAGATGAAATGAGAATCGTTGAACCCATATGGGTTCTCAGGCAGGAAGGGCCCCTGGCGGTACTTGAGGTTCAGTATCGCGGCATCCTTGGTCGCGGGGACCATCCCGGTTGACAATACCACCAGGTCGACATTGAGCTTCAACTTTTCGCCCAGCAGCGTGTCCTTGAGTTCCACATTGAGGCCGGAGGACCCGTTGGAAACACCGACTGCAGTCCCCTTGGAAAGGAAGACCCCTGGGTCGTCCTGCATAGCCTGGTAAAAGAGCTCATACTGTCCCGGCGTCCTCATATTCTCGTAGAAGATGTAGGCCTTGCCGTCAGGATTAGTCTTTCGCAGGTACTGGGCTTGTTTCAGAGTGACCAGACAAGCCACGGATGAGCAGTAGAGCAGCGGATGCTCGGCCTCCTGGTTCGCTGCATCTATGAATGCGATGCTGGTCACAGCCTTGCCGTCCGAAGGCCGCAAGATTTTGCCTTGGGCCGCTAGCTCCTCCATCTGAACGCTTGTTATCACATCGGGGTAATTGCCGTAGCCCAGGTGGGCATAGCCCGCAGAATCCTCAGGCCGCCACCCGGCTGCCAGAATTACTGCGCCTACGCGAACTTTCTCGTGTTCAAATTCAATGACTTCCGTTACTTCTTCCTCGGCCGCCGCCTCCTCCGGTGCGGGAGCAGCAGGTTTCGCCTCTTCTTCACCGGCCGCTTTGGCCTTCTTGGCGGCGAGCCATTCGTTCTGTTCCTTGTCCAGGTCGTCGATCCAAGATCCATCGGGTCGTATGACAACGTCGAACATTCCTGGAGCGCCGGAAATACTGTAGACCCGTTGCCCCGTATAGACCTTGATCTTGTCGCTTGCGTTTACCGCTGCTATCTTTTCCTGGATAGACGAATCCGTCACTTCGTCATAAGGCGGCTTACCCGTGAACACCTTGTGAAACTTGTTGGCCCATCCGCCGAGTTGCGGATTCTTCTCAACGAGCCAGACCTGATAACCAGCAGCGGCAGCTTCCAGCGCCGCGGTCATGCCGGTCATTCCACCGCCTATAACGAGGATACCCTTGTCCACTGCTTCCATAAAGGGAGGTCTATCCTCATATTTGGAAGTCTTTGTGATCCACATCCGCATGTAATCTTCGGCCAGCATCTGGGTATCTTCATTATTTGCAGGATGGGACCAGACGACGTGTTCCCGAAGATTAATTCGTTCCGTAATGACGCCGTCAAACGTGAATTCTTTCTGGAAGACTCGGGGCGATGGACCGGCGATGATGACCGCGGTGAGCCCCTCGTTTGCGATGTCGTTTCTTATGATGGCAAGTTTGTCCGGATCGGTCCAGTAAGGTTCGGCCCGGCAAACCGCCACCTTAAACTCGTCGGTGGCAACAGCGGAAAGGGCGTCGATGTCCAGTGCGTCCTTAATCCCGTAACCCGTATCAATGTAAACTCCGATTTTGTGGTCCATTGACTTACCTCCCCACCGTGTCCTGAAGGGCTTTCAACGCAGCTCCGGTAGCATCCTGCAAACAGGTGCCTACATCCATAGGTCTCTTGGAAACTCCGGCAGGATGTATGCCTTGTTCCGAGGTCATAAATCCGAATTCGTCATAACCCACACTCAGGCCAGGCACTTTTTCGACGCTGGTGTTGGGTTGCATTCCCGTGGCGAGGACGGCCATATCGAAGGTACGCCGTATTTTCTTGCCTGAGAGAATATCTTCTCCTTCGAGGATCACGTCTTTCGTGACCGGGTCCTCGGTTATGTTCACGATTTTCCCCTTGGTTAGCAGGATCTTGTCGTCATTCCTAACCTTGTCGTAAAAGAATTCGAAGCGCCCGTACGCTCTCAGGTCGATATAGAATATGTGAGCCTGCGCATCGGGATTGTAGTCTCTAAGGTAGGTTGCCTGTTTCAAAGAAGCCAAGCAGCATATTGAGGAGCAATATGGCAGGTGGTTTCTGTCTCGCGAGCCGGCGCATTGGACAAAGGCAAGATTGTTAACCTTCTTGCCGTCCGAGGGCCGAACGATCTCTCCTTTGGTCGGACCTCCGGTGGCAGCCAATCTTTCCATCATTACGTTGGTAATAACGTTGGCGCATTTCCCGAAGCCCAATTTGTCAAGTTTGGTGGCATCGTATGGCTTCCAGCCGGTGGCCCATACCACGGAACTGACTTCCACATTGAAGGTTTCCGGCTTCGCATCCAGGTCAATCCGTATACCTTTGTTGTTGCA